>CAYJOG010000135.1:1987-6055 GCA_964371695.1 uncultured bacterium | reverse complement strand
GAGCTGGCCCTCATCGGCCACCTGACCCAGGCCCGTTTCCTTCACCAGCAGGCCGGGGGCCTTGCCGGTGTTCAGCGTTTCCGCATACACCTCTTTGCCGGTGTTGCGGTTGATTTTTTTCTCCCGCACCAGGGTGATGACCTCCACCAGATGGCCCGCCTGGGGATGCAGTGTTTCAAAGGTCTGATTTTGTTCGTTGAGATGGGCCGCCAGCACACCACTGATCCAGTTGGCGGTTTCTTTGGCGTCGCCCGTGGCGGCGGCGACCTCTTCAAAAAAGTCAGCCTGGGCCTTGCTGGCGCAGAGCACTTCGGCGTCATAGGCGCTCAGGCCATATTGGGTTTCAAACCGCGCCCGCCGGGCCACGGGCAGTTCGGGCAGCGTGCGGCGCAGTTCTTCCAGGCGCGCTTCATCCACCACCACCGGCGGCAGGTCCGGGTCGGGGAAATACCGGTAATCGTGGGAGCTTTCCTTGAACCGCATGTGGATGGTTTTGCCCGTGGTGTCGTCAAACCGCCGGGTCTCCTGCACCACCTGGCCGCCACTGGTGATGAGCTCCACCTGCCGCGCCACTTCAAACTCAATGCCCCGCTTGACCGCACGAAAACTGTTGATGTTCTTCAGCTCCGACTTCACCCCCAGCTTGCTCTGTCCCACGGGCCGCACGCTGATGTTCGGCTCGCAGCGCAGGCTGCCTTCTTCCATGTTGCCGTCGCACACGTCCAGATACAGCAGCAGGTTGCGCAGTTCCTTGAGATAGGCCACGCCCTGCTCGGCGTCGTGAATGTCCGGCTCGGTGACGATTTCCATGAGTGGCGTGCCGGCGCGGTTGAGGTCCACGTGGCTGGTGACGCCGCTTGCCGCGTGCATGAGTTTGCCCGCGTCTTCTTCGAGGTGCAGGCGGTGGATGCGCACGCGGTGGATTTTTCCGTTCACCGGCACGTCCAGCCAGCCGTTCACCCCCACGGGTTCTTCATACATGCTGATTTGATACGCCTTGGGCAGGTCGGGATAAAAATAGTTCTTGCGGGCAAAACGCATGAAGGGATTGATGGTGCAGTTGAGCGCCATGGCGGTGCGGATGCCGCATTCCAGCGCAAAGGCGTTGAGCACCGGCAACACGCCGGGCAGGGCCAGACAGTATTCCGTCACCTGCGTGTTGGGGTCCTGACCAAAGCCCGTGGGCGCGCCGGTGAAAAGTTTGCTCACGCTTTTGACCTGGGCATGCACTTCTACGCCGATAACGGTTTCAAAAAGGTTTTTCCGAAAACCCGGAGACTCCTGCTGCTGATGCGTCAACCCTTCTTTTGGGTCGCGCTGGCTCGGTGTGCTGGAACCCGGAAAACCCAGAGGATTAATCATGACACCAGCTCCTTTTCGGTCGGCAGGTTCATCCACTTGCTGGCCAGGGCGGGTTTTTGTTCCAGGGCGGCGGCGTCTTCCAGAAACTGCGCCGCCTGCAACAGCAGGGCTTCTTCAAACGACCGGCCAATGAGTTGCAGGCCGATGGGCAGGCCCGCGCCGTCAAACCCCGTGGGCAGGCTCAGCGCCGGAATGCCCGCCAGACTGGCCCCCACGGTGTAGATGTCGCTCAGGTACATGGCCAGCGGATCACTGGTTTTCTCACCCAGCTTGAAGGCCGTGGTGGGCGTGGTGGGGCCAATCAGCAGGTCCACCTTTTCAAAAACCTTGTCGAAGTCTTCGCGGATTTTCGCCCGCACCTTCATGGCCTGAACGTAATAAGCATCGTAATAACCGCTGGAGAGCGTGTAGGTGCCCAGCATGATGCGCCGCTTGACCTCTGGCCCGAAACCCTCGGTGCGGCTCTGCACATACAGGTCCACCATGGCCTTGGCGTCTTTTGTGCGGTGGCCATAACGGATGCCGTCGTAACGGGCCAGATTGCTGCTGGCCTCGCTGGGGGCGATGATGTAATAACAGGGCAGCGTGTGGGGCGTGTGGGGCAGTTCCACGTCTACAAAAACGGCCCCGGCCTGCTCCAGCTTCACCCGCATGTCTTCCAGGTTCGCGCGGATTTCCGGGTCCAGGCCCTCGCCCAGATATTCCTTCACCCAGCCAAAACGCAGGCCCGCCACGCCTTTGTCCAGGCTGGCGGCGTAATCGGGCACTGGCGTGTTCACACTGGTGCTGTCCAGGGGGTCGTGGCCCGCCATCACGCCCATCAAAAGGGCGTTGTCGCGCACCGTCACGGTCATCGGCCCGGCCTGATCCAGCGAGCTGGCGAACGCCACCAAGCCATAACGGCTCACGCGGCCATAGGTGGGCTTCAGACCCACCAGACCACAAAACGCGGCGGGCTGGCGAATGCTGCCGCCCGTGTCGGTGCCAATGGCCAGCGGCACCGCGCCGCTGCCCACCACGGCGCTGCTGCCGCCGCTGCTGCCGCCGGGCACGCGGGCGGTGTCCCACGGGTTGTGGCTGGGGAAGTACGCGCTGTTTTCGGTGCTGCTGCCCATGGCGAATTCATCCATGTTGGTTTTGCCCATGAGCTGAAGGCCCGCGGCCTTGAGCCTGCGCACCACCGTGGCGTCGAAGGGGCTTTGATAACCACTCAGGATTTTGCTGCCGCAGGTGGTGGGCGCGCCCACGGTACACAGCACGTCCTTCACCGCCACCGCCGCGCCGCTCAGGGGGTGGGCGCTGTGGGCGTCGCTGCCCGGCAGGGGTTCGCCCGGCAGACACAGAAACGCCTTGATGTCGGCCTCGATCGCGCTGAGCCGTGCGTGGACAGCCTGATGCACCGTCTCGCGGCTCAGGCCGTTTTTCACGCGCTGTGCCTGGGCCACGGCGCTATAGGGTCGCCAGCCTTTCACTCTTCGGCCTCCTCGGCCAACACGGCGGGCACTTCAAAATAACCCTCTTCGTGGTGGCGGGTGTTGAGGAAAACCTGCTCGTGGGTGAGGCAGGAGCGGGTGACATCGGCGCGGGTCACGTTCACCAGCGGCGTGGGCTGCGCCATGGGGACCGTGCCCTGTGTGTCCACCGACGAAAGCTGCTCGACATATTTGAGGATGTCGTTGAGCTGGCCGGTGAACGCCTCCAGCGCCGCCTCGCTGTAATGCAGGCGGGCCAGCGTGGCGATGTGTCGCACCTGTTCCTTGTCCATAAGCCGGGCGAGTATAACCAAGCCTGCGGGGTTATGGCACCTGTCGCCGCAACAGCTCCCGCAGGGCCAGGTCTTCGTGGGGGTTCAACAGCAGACGGGAGTCCCGCAACAACCGGGCCGCCCACGGAAACCCAAAACGCCACAAAGGGAAAAACGCCCGGCGACATAATCGCAGCACGCCGCGCAGGTTTGCACGGGCCGCCAAGCGGGCCTGAATAAAACGGGTCTGGGCCTCTGGTGAATCAACACCGGCGGCGGCGTGCTCAAACAGCAGGCGCGCCTGTTCGGCCTCTGAGCGCAACCGCCCTGTTTCATAGGCCAACCGGCGGTGATGAAGCACCGGCCAGGACGCCGCCCGGCGGGTGAGTTCATTCAGCGCGTGAAAAGACACGCCCAGCAGGGCGGCCTCGGCCAGCCACCACTGGGGCGGGGGACTCAGCAGCAACTCCAGCGCCCGGCCCGGCGCACCCACCATCAAGTGCTCCGGCACAGCGGCCCCCTCAAACGACACCTGACACAGGCCGGGGCCGTCTGCCGGGCTGGCGCCCCAGGGCGCGGAAACCGTCACACCCGGCAGGTCCGTGGGCACGAGCAGCAGCGACAGCCCCCCTTCGTCTTGCCTTATCCCCGTCCGGCACAACACCAGCAGGGCGTGACAGGCGTCTGCCCCCATCACGGCGGGCAACACCCCGCTCAGCCGCCACACCGGCTCGCCGTCCTGCTCCGACCAATACGCCGAGAGACCCGTGGCCTGGGGACTGAAACGGCTGCGACCATCCACCAGCGCCAGCCCCCCCACCATGTCCCCCGGAAGCGCAGGGCCGAGAAACTGCTCGCGCAAAAGCGGCGCACCGTGCCCGGCCAGCAGGGGCACCAGGCGGTAGGTGGTGTTGGTGATGAACAGCAGCGCCCCCAGCGTCGGCGCGTTTTCGCCCAGCGCC
>CAYJOG010000135.1:286-1977 GCA_964371695.1 uncultured bacterium | reverse complement strand
TTCAGCGGCCAGCGGCGGGCCGCCGCCATGGGGTGCAGGCAGGCTCAGGCCCAGCAAACCGGCCTCGCCCAGGCCCGACATCAACCCGGCAACGGACCACTGACCCCCGGCAAGAGCAGAAGAATTGAAGATGGCCCGCACGGTCTTGTCCGGCACCCTGTCATTGAACCCCAGGCGAGGGCGTTGGGCAAACCGGACGGCGGCCACAAAAAAACCGGGGACAAAGCCCCGGCTTTTCGTAAACACGGTGGAAAGAGGTTTAGGGCACTTTGTAGCTGCGCAGGGCCGTGAGGTTGACCAGCGAGATGCGGGTGTGATCCTTGAGGCTGCCAGCCAGGGGGCTGATGGCGGTGATCGCGCCGGTGAGCATCATGGTTTTCACCTGACCCGATTTGTTCTCGCCGAGGAGCGAGCGGGGGGTGCGCCAGCGCAGGCGGCCGTTTTCGGCTTTGCACTTGGCGTTGGTCTGATCCAGATTGGGCGCGCCGCCTTTTTCATACACCGCCATGCAGGGGGCGTAGTTGGCCAGCTTGGCCAGGGGGGCGTAAACCAGCACGATGCCCTTGAGCAGGTCATCGTCGCCGTTGTCGCGGTTGAGCACACCGGCGGCGTGGGCGTGAATTTTCATGGGCGACGTGGTGCCGTCCTTGATCTTCCCCTTCACGTTCATTTCGAAATACATGAACTCGTCGTTCACGGCCACGCGCGGCTCCAGCATGTTCAGGTCCGCGTCGGTGGGGTCGCCAATTTCCGGCGTGCCGTCTGGCTCGCCTTCGTTGGCGGCCAGGGGGTGCCAGCCATCATCACCGGGGAAATCCGCTCCCTCTGCCGCGACTGCCTTGCAGGAGATTTCGGTGTAGAGATTTTCGTTGAGATCCTTGGCGGTGAGGATGTAGTTGACCGTGGTGCCCGCGGCCTGAGCGGGGATGTCGGCCTTGAACTCGCCGCCAGAGCCGGACATGTCCACTTTTGTCCAGGTTTTGCAGGCGTCAGTGCTGAAATAAAGCGCGGCTTCTTCGGCCCCTTCGCCCTTGTCGTTGGATTTTTTGAACTTGGCTTTGACCGGCACGGCTGCACCGGCGGCGGGCGCGCCCACCTCCACCGTGTCTATCACGGGGGGATACATGGTGGCCTGAAGGTCGTCAATGGCCTGGGCCAGTTCGGGCGGCAGGCCCTGAATGCTGGCGGCCCGGGCGCTGGTGGCAAAACCGCCGACAGTGGCCAGCGCGGCCAACCCCAGGGCTTTGGTGAATCGGTTCATAAAAAATCCTCCTCGGTTTTGTTGGTCATGGGCAGGTTAAGAAGTTGTAGTGAATGCTGTGTGAATAACACAGGGCCGGTGTTCGCGCCGGGGTAATAAACGGGAGATTGCAGGGAGGGGCATTATAGATGGGCTGCGAAACCAAAAAACAGCCAAACGAATCTTTCATGTCCGGGCCTGACAACAGGGGGGGGGAGGTTGGAAGATGGAGGTTGGATAGATGGAGATCGGAGACTGGAAAAAAAGACGGCTTTCACTCCCCGCCGTCATTCCCGCGAAAGTGGGAATCCAGTCAGACAAAGGCGAAAACCCTTTTTCTTTTGGAAGTGGGGCGGGCGGGACGCACGCTCCATTGAAAGAGAACAGAAAGAAAAAAAAAAAAGTATTGTTTTGTAGGTTTCAACAGGATTCCAGCTATAGCGGGAATGAA
>CAYJOG010000135.1:0-276 GCA_964371695.1 uncultured bacterium | reverse complement strand
AAAAAAAAAAAAAAAAAAAAAAATTTTTTTTTTTTTTTTTTACCATTTGTTCCCCGGTTTGGGGGTTACCCACGCCGGGGGAAGCGCAGGAACGACGGCGGCCAGGGCCAGCCTTGCCCACCTTTGCGCCTTCGCAACCATGGGGCTACACTGATTGCCGATTTTCGGGGTGTAGCGCAGCCTGGTAGCGCGCCACGTTCGGGACGTGGAGGTCGCAGGTTCAAATCCTGTCACCCCGACCAGGCAAAAAAAACAGGATTTGAACCGAAGCCGCGT
>CAYJOG010000134.1:0-7439 GCA_964371695.1 uncultured bacterium | reverse complement strand
GGGCAGTTGCAGGTGGCGGGAAAGGTCGTAGACCTGTAACTTGTAAAGGTCGCCGATGGGGTTGAGCGCGCTGGCGAGGTCGCCATATTGTGTGCCGTAACCCAGCAGAATCTCGGTTTTGTTGCTGGTGCCGATCACCAGCGCCCCCAGCTCTGCGCTTTTGTCATAGAGCACACTCATGCGCTCGCGGGCCATTTTGTTGCCCCGGCGCAGGGCGCTCGCCTGGGGCAGGGTGTCGAAATACGCGTCCACCATGGGGGTGATGTCCACCCGTTTCAGGGTGATGCCCAGGGCGTCCGCCACGGTGCGGGCGTCTGTCTCGGACTGCGGGTTGCTGGTGGCATAGGGCATGACGAGGGCGGTGACGTTTTCGGGGCCAAACGCCCGTGCGCAGAGCGCGGCGGAAAGCGCGCTGTCAATGCCCCCCGACAGCCCCAGCACGGCGCTGTGGATGCCCACCCGCCCGGCGCTTTCTTTGAGAAAACCCGTGAGCAGGTCCACCACCACAGCGGCGCAGGTGTCCAGGCGGCCCAGGATTTCGAGGCCCTGCGGCAAATCGCCAAAAGGGGTTTTGTTATTCATCCGCCCCTTCCTCTTTGCCTTTCACAATGCGCCCCAGCTCTCTTTGCAGAAACCAGGGGTCTTCATCGCGCAGCAGGGGCAGGCGGTGGCGCTCGCGTTTCAGCGCCAGGGCGCTGAGGTGGCACAGCAGCAGTTCTTCGCGCAGCACGGGGGCCTCCCCCAGCACGTCCCCCGATGGCCCCGCCACGTGGCTGGCCCCGGCAAAACCCACGCCGTCTTCATAACCCACGCGGTTGTTATAAGCCACATAAAGGCCATAACTGCCCGCCATGAGGGTGCTCAGGCTGCGCATCCAGCGGGTGTTGGTGAACTCGTGGCCTTCGGGGGCGCGGGCGGGGCTGGCGCTGGGGCAGAGGATGACCTGCGCGCCATCCAGCGCCGCCAGCCAAGTGCTGGAGGGATGCCAGAAATCTTCACAGATCAGGATGGCCATGGGGCCGAGGGGGGTGTGAAAAGCCCCCAGGTGCTGGCCCGCCGAAAAAAACCGGGCGTCTTCAAACATGCCATAGGTGGGCAGATACACCTTGCGGTGCAGGTGCAGCAGCGCCCCTTTGCTGAAATAACCGGCGGCGATATAAAGCTGGCCGTCCGGGGCTTCTTCTACAAAACTGGCCACGATGTCCAGTTTGTGGCTCAGCTTGTAGAGGGGTTTCAGACGGGGGGAATCGGCGGGCAGGGCCACCTCGCGGGCCAGGTCCCGCAAAAAATACCCCGTCAGGCACAACTCCGGGAACATCACCAGATCCGCCCCCGCGCCTTTGGCTTCTTCGGCCAGCGCCAGCACCTGCGCCAGATTCTGGTCCACCAGACCAAGGCGGGGGGTCATCTGGGCAAGGGCGAGGGTGAAGTCCTGCATGGTCTGGTGGGGATGGTAAGGCGGCGCGGGGACCGCCGCCAGCTTTTTTGACCGCCCATGCCGCCCCCTTGAACACGCTGGCAGAAAGGCCCAGACTGACAGCAGGAAATCAGGGTGGCTACCGCTGCGGAGTGTATTTTTTGCAAGGTGGCGTCGGGTCAGGTTCCGGCACAGGTGGTGGCGCAAAATGAATGGGGCCTGGTGTTTGCCGATCTCAACCCCCAGGCGCCGTTGCACTGGCTGGGGATTCCCCGCAAACATCTGGAAAGCCTGGACGCCGTGGCGGACGAAGCCTGGACCGACGTGATGAAAACCCTGGAATTACTCCAAAAAACCGCAAAGGAAAAAAATCTGCCCCAAAATGGCTACCGTGTGGTCAACAACATGGGCCAGCACGGGGGACAAACGGTGTATCACCTGCATTTTCATTTGCTGGGAGGGCGTCACATGACCTGGCCCCCCGGCTGAAGGTCAAACCAATGAACGCCATGTCCGACGACAAAGCGCCTGCACAGACCCTCACCGAAAAACCGGGGGCGGTGCTGGAGGCCGAGGTGCCTTTTGAGGACCACGCCACCCTGCTCAGGCTGGTGGGGGCGCTGGACGTGGAACTGCGCACCCTGGAAAAAGAAAGCGGTGTGGCCATGAGCGCCCGTGGCGACGTGGTGAAGCTCAAGGGCCAGCCGGGCCGGGTGAGCGCTCTGGTGAATGTGCTGGAAGACGCCAAAACCCTGTTGGGGCGCGGCGTGGAGGTGAAGGCGCGGGACATGGCCTATGCCCTGTCGCGGCACGACAGCGGGTTTCGCCTGCTGGACATGCTGGAAGAAGCCATCGTGCTGGAGGGGGGCCGCCGGGTGGTGGGGCGCACCGCCAATCAGGCGGCGTTCATCAAGGCCATGCGGCAAAACGACATCGTGGTGGGCATTGGCCCGGCGGGCACAGGCAAAACCTATCTGGCCGCCGCCATGGCGCTGAGTTGGCTCGAGAAAAAAGACATCCGCCGCATTGTGCTCACCCGCCCGGCGGTGGAAAGCGGCGAAAAACTCGGTTACCTGCCCGGCGACCTCAGCGCCAAGATCAACCCCTATCTGCGGCCCCTTTATGACGCACTGCACCTGCTGATGGGGCCTGAAAACCTCCAGCGCCTGCTGGAGCGCGACATTGTGGAAATCGCCCCGTTGGGTTTCATGCGGGGGCGCACCTTCACGCAATGCGTGGCCATTCTGGACGAAGCCCAGAACACCACCAGCGACCAGATGCGCATGTTCCTCACCCGTCTGGGGCCGGGCAGCCGGGCCATCATCAACGGCGACGTGTCGCAGATTGACCTGCCCAAGGGGCAGGTGAGCGGCCTGGTGGAGGCCGGCCGCAAACTGCGTCAGGTGCAGGGCCTGGGTTTTGTGGATTTCAACAAGGGCGACATCGTGCGCCACCCGCTGGTGGAGCGCATTGTCGCCGCCTATGAAAACGCGGCGGGCGAGGGCGAGGCTGCCCCGTGACAGTCAAAAAAACCAAACCCTCGTGGCGCACGGTGTATGACCGCCTGAATCAGGGGCTGTGGACACTGCGCCCCGGTTTTTTGCGCAACCGCCTGTGGGGCGGCGTGTTCATTGCCTATGTGGCCCTGTTGTCGGTGACCAGCCTGTTTTATCTGCGGCGCGACGTGATGGGCCTGCAGGCAGGGGATCTGGTGCTGATGGACATTTACGCGCCCTTTGACCTGCGGGCCCCCCTGAGCCGTTTCAGCGAAGAAGACCTCGGTCGTCTGCAACACACGGGAACCGGCGAGGTGCGCCGGGTGAAAGGTGTGCGGAATCTGGCCCTGAGTGGTTTGAACGAGGCGTTCCGCGTGGTGGAGGAAGCCGCCGAGCGGGCGGAATCGGCGGGGTTGGTGCGGGTGCATTCACCTTTTTTGCCCACGACGTTTCCGCTGGAACGCCTGCTGGCCCTGCCGGCGAAGGACCGGCTGAACATCCGCTGGGCGGCCCATTCCGGCCTGACGGCGTTGTATGAAAAGGGCCTGCCCATGGCCCAGTCTGCCGAAAACCTCAAAAAACGTTTTGAAAAAACAGGCGTTTTCGGGGACCTGCGGGGCGAGAAAAAAAGGCTGGCCCTTGAGAGCGCCGCCGCCTTTGCCCTGCCCGACGCGCATCAGGATCTGCTCAGCACCCTGCAAAGCCTGCGCGCGCGGGGCAAGGGGCCGTCGCGGGCCTATCAGGCGGGGGAGCGGCTTTTGCGGGCGGGCCAGCAACTCACGCAGGATGACGTGGCGCTGTTGCAGCAGGCCCCCCGCGAGGTGTCCAACCAACTGGCGTGGCGGCTGGTGTTGCTGGGGGTGCTGCTGCTGGTGATTCTGCTGCTGTTCGTGAAGCTGGTGGAAATGCTGGACGCCAACCTGCTCAAGACCAACGCATTTTTTTGGGTGGCCACGGTGACGGGCCTGCTGCTTTTCGCCAGCGTGCCGGTGGCCATGAAAATCAAGCTGGCCTATATGGGCTATGCGCTCACGGGTCTGCTGGTGTTCAACGCCCTTTTGGTGAGTGCGCTTTATCGCCCGCCCATTGCCGGGCTGGTGGTGCTTTTTCAGGTGGTGCTGCTGGGCACGGTGTTTCTCATTCCGCCGCGTTTTCTGCTGCCTGCGTTTGTGGTGTCGGTGATGGCGCTGGTTTATTTCAAGTCCCGTTTCACACGCGAGGACCTGCTGCGCCTGGGGGCCGTGTGCGCCGTTTTGGCGGGGTTGCTGGCCCTGGCCACCGAGGTGTCCTACAGCAAACCCATGGAAGAAGCCCTGCGGGCCATGGTGGTGGCGGTGGCCAGCACGCTCATTGGCGCGGTGGTGGCCCTGGGGTCGCTGCCGCTGTTCGAAAAACTCTTCAACATCGCCACGGCCAACACCTTGCTGGAACTGGCCAATCCCAATCACCCGCTGTAGCGCAAACTTTTTGTGGAGGCCCCCGGCACCTACCACCACAGCATGATCATGGCCGCCATCAGCGACGCCGCCGTAGAGGCCCTGGGGGGCGACGCCCTGCTGGCGCGGGTGGCCTGTTATTACCACGACATCGGCAAAACCCGGCGGCCAGAGTTTTTCACCGAAAACCTCAACCCCGGCGAGGCGTCGGTGCATGACGACCTCGCGCCGTCTCTCAGCGCTCTGGTGATTGTGAACCACGTGAAAGAGGGCATTGAAATGGGCCGGGCGGCGCGCCTGCCCGAAAGCATCATCCGCGTGATTCCCGCCCACCACGGCACCGGTCTGGTGAGCTTTTTCTACAACAAGGCCAAAATCCAGGCCCAGGGCGAAACGGTGAACGAAAGCCAGTTCCGTTATCCCGGCCCCAAGCCCCAGACCATGGAAGAAGCCGTCATCATGCTGGCCGACACCTGCGAGGCCAGCGTGCGCAGTCTGCCCACCGTCACCCTCAAGGCGGTGGAAGATCAGGTGGACCGCATGATCAAAGGCAAGCTGGAAGACGGCCAGCTCGACGATTGCAGCCTCACCCTGCAACAGCTCGATGTCATTCGGCAGGTGTTCGTCAAAACCCTGCTGCGCATTCATCACCAGCGCCTGAATTATGAAAAGGGCCTGCAGGCCGAACTGACCAAAACCAAAGCCAGAGAAGGGAAAAGCGCCGGTGCACGTCCTGCTTGAAGACACCACCGGCGAGGCCAGGGGGCTGAAACCCTGCATGGTGAAAGCCGCCCGTTTTCTGGCCCGGCACGAGGGCTGGGGTGACTGCCGCGTGAACGTGCTGGTGGGGGGAGACGACCTGCTGCGCCAGCTCAACCGCGACTTCAGGGGCTTCGACCGCACCACTGATGTGTTGTCGTTCCCCATGCAGGAACCTGATGAAGACGGCGTGCTGCTGGCGGGGGACATCGCCATCAGCACCCAGGCCGCACGCCGCCGCAGCCCCCTGCCGCTGAGGCAGGAAATCGTGCGCCTGTTCATTCACGGCCTGCTGCACCTGTTTGGTCATGATCACAAGAAGAAAAAAGAAGCCGACCTGATGCACCAGCTCACGGAGGAAGCCTTCGCCCATTCGGGCGCGGCGTTGCTGGCATGACGCACCCCCGCGTGAAGGCGTTTGTAGACGCGGGCAAAGGCGTGTTGTGGGGTCTGCGCAGCCAGCCGCACCTGCGGTTTCATTTTTTCGCCGCCACGGTGGTGCTTTTGGTGTGTCATCTGCTGGCGGTGCAGAAAATTCGCCTGCCCGCCTTTGTGCCCGTGGCCGTGGTGGTGCTGTTTGTGCTGGTGATGTCCCTGGAGCTGGTGAACAGCGCCGTGGAGGCCGCCTGCGACGCCATCACCCGCGATCACAACCCGCTGATTGGCGCGGCCAAGGACGCCGCCGCCGGTGCGGTGCTGGTGGCCGCCGTGGGGGCCGCTGCGGTGGGGCTGGCGCTGCTGGGGCCGGCCGCGTTCCGGCTTTTGTGCGAAAAGCAACCCCTGTGGCAGGCCGCCACGCTGCCCGCCGTGGCCGCCACGCTGTTGCTGTATGGTCTGCACCATGTTTTTAACCGTGCAAAAACCGGACTGGTGCTGGCGCTGCTGTGCCTGTGGGCGGGGTTGGTGGTGGGCGTGAACTCGCCCCCCTGGATTTTGACGGGCCTGTGCCTGACGTTGCCCCTGGGGCTGTACGGCGCACGGTTTCGTGAGGTGAGCCGGTGAACATGCCGCTCGGCGTTGTGCTCTCGCTGATGGGTGTGGCGGTGTTGTGCCTGGGTTTTTTTGCGGGCAGCGAAACGGCGCTTTTTGGCGCGCCCCGCGCCCGGCTCCAGGCTCGCGCCAAAGAGCGCAACCGCCGGGCGCTGGTGGCGCTTTCGCTGCTTGAAAAACCCCGCAACCTGCTCGCGAGCATTCTGCTGGGCAGCACCTTCATCAACATCGGCCTGGGTGTGCTGGTGGTGTCGCTGGGCCACGGCCTGGCCGAAAAAATGGGTGTGCCCGAAAACCGCCTGACCCTGGTGGTGCTGGGTCTGGACCTCGCGGCCACACTGGTGATCCTGGTGTTTGGCGAAGTCACGCCCAAGTTGTTCTCGGCTCGCGACCCGGAGCGGCTGGCGCTGATGGCTGCGCCCTTTCTGGCGATTTTTACCGTGGTGGTGCGGCCTTTGGTGGTGGTGTTTCTGGCCCTGAGCGAAACCCTGCTGCGGGGTTTTGGCGTGTCGCTGGCCAATTCGCCCTCGGTGACGAAAGAAGAAATCCAGACCCTGGTGAGTGTGGGCGAAAACACCGGCGTGCTGGAGCCTGAAGAAGCCGACATGGTGGAGGGCTTTTTTGATTTCAAGGAACGTGTGGTGAGCGAAATCATGGTGCCCCGCGTGAACATGGTGTCGTTGCCCGCCACCGCCACGGTGGCCCACGGGCTGGAAACAGTGGCCCAGCACGGTTTCAGCCGTTATCCGGTTTATGGCGAAACCATCGACAAAATTCAGGGTGTGCTTTATGCCAAGGACCTGCTCTCGAATCTGGAGCAACCCGCCCGGCCGGTGAGCGAGCTGCTGCGGCCTGCTTATTTCGTGCCCGAAACCAAACCCCTGGCGGATCTGCTGCGGGAACTGCAACAGAAAACCGTGCACATCGCCATGGTGCTGGATGAATATGGCGGTACCCACGGCATGGTGACGATTGAGGATTTGCTGGAGGAGATTTTTGGTGAGATCAAGGATGAATATGACCAGGACGAGCAGAGCGGCTGGACCCGCAAGCTGGACGGCACCCTGGTGGTGGACGCCGTGACGCCGCTGCACGAAGTGGCCGAACTGATGGAAGTGCAGGTGGAGGAGGAAGAAGTGGATACCGTGGGCGGACTGGTGGCCACGCGCCTGGGCCGCCTGCCCCGGCCCGGCGAGGAAGTCACCGCCCATGGTCTGGTGTTTCACGTTCTGGACATTCGCGGCACGCGTATTCAGAAGGTGCAGGTTTCTCCGGTTCCGGTAACGGAAGAGGGGGCCGAAGATGCTTCTTGAATGGGGGCTGTTTTGGGCTGGTGTGGTC
>CAYJOG010000133.1:6298-7444 GCA_964371695.1 uncultured bacterium | reverse complement strand
GCACCGAGGCGCTCACCGCAGGGTTCAGCGTCAGGGCATTGGCCCCGCCGTTGGACCAGCAGATGTTGGGGTCAGCCAGGAAACCCGCCTGGACATGGGTGTTGGTGATGTCCGCGCCCCAGTCGTTGCGTATCACCATCTGGCCTTCGTTCAGGTTGATGCCCGCCATGTCGCTGCCGTTGGAGCGGGTGACGAGACAGCCATATTTGGTGGCCGTGCCGTCGTCGAACCACACCGTCAGCACGTCCCCAGCCGACGGGGGCGGGCTGAAGGTGACGGCATAGGTGCCCCCTGCCCCAGCGTCGGTGCCCTTGAGGGTGCCGTTGAGCGCCACACTCACGGGATAAGCCCCGTTGCGGTTGCCCGAAATGGTGACAAAGCCGGGCCACACAATGGCCGCGCCCTGCTGGTCTTCATAGGCAGGCCCGGCCCCCGGACCTGCGGCGTTGTTCACCGTGAGGGTGCCCGTGCTGCCCGCCAGTGTGCGGAAGTTGTTGGTGAGGGGGGCGTCGAAGTAATGGTTATTAAAGGAGAGGGAGCCCAGCGCGCCGTTAAAGCTGGCGAAGCGCGTCAGACCCTGCCGCCATTCCACGTTGTCCAGCGCGGTGACGGTGCCGGCGCTGAAACTCAGGCCGTTTGCGTCGGCGCTTTCAAATATAAGGTTGCTCACACTCAGCGTGGACCCGTTGACGTGGAAGGTGTAGCGGTTCACGCCGGGGTTGTCGCTGGTGAGTTTGCTGCCGGTGAGGTCCGCCCGCAGCACACCGCCGTTCAGCGCCGCCGCAGCGCCGGTGGTGAGTCGCAACGTGCGGCCGTTCAGGTCCAGTTCACCCGTGGTGAGCGTCAGGCCATCCACCGTCAGGTTGGTGCCGCTGTTCACCAGCCGCGCCACACCGCTCGTTTTGTTGACCGTGAGAGAGGCGAGGGTGTCGCTCAGGCTCAGGGTCTGCACGGCCTGCGCACCCGCCAGTTGCATCGGCAGCAGGTTCACCGGGTTGGCATTGCCCGCGGTGTCGATCAGGAACGGGAGCGTGAAGAGCAGGTCGGACAGGACAGGGAACGGACGCTGGCGCCCGCGGAGCCACCAGACCATGGGGATGGCAAGAACGGCCAACGGGTAGGCGACCGCTCGAGCCTGCATGGCCT
>CAYJOG010000133.1:0-6288 GCA_964371695.1 uncultured bacterium | reverse complement strand
AAATAACTGGTGGTAGTGGCGATGGTGAAGTCACCGCTCACGGTGACGGCCCCCGCCGCCGTGGCGGTCTGGCCGCTGTTGCTGATGATCAGGTTATTGAAAGAGACAACGGGCACGCTCTGCGCCACCGTGGTGCTGCCGAACTCCACCGTGCCCAGACCCGCCGTGAAGGTGGTGGCCAGCGAAGTGACCGTGCCCAGCAGACGCAACGTGCCGGTGCCCGTGCCGGTGAAGGTGGTGTTACCGGTGCGGTTGAAGGCGCCGCCCACCGTCACCACGCTGCTGTCGCTGATGTTGAAATCGCTGTTGCCGGTGACGTTGCCCGACACCGACAGGTTAAACCCGCCGGTGCTCACACAGGAAGCAGCAATGGTGACGTTGTTGTTGACGTTGACATGCCCGGTGAGTTGCTGGGGCGTGCCGCAGCCCGCGTTCTGAAACTGAAGATCAAACACCGTGGCCGCAGGAAAAGTCTGGCCGCCACTGCCGGTGAGCTGCCACGTGCCGGCGGTGGTCGTATTACTGCCCACACTGGCCACGTTGCCCACGATGCCGATGTTGGCCCCCGCCGACATCACCACGGCGCCGCCGGTGGCGTCGAAGTTGTTGATTTCCAGAGCGCCGGTGCCGCCAATGTGCAGCGTGCCGCTCACGGTGATGTTGGCGCTGCTGGGCCACACGTTCATGACGTTGTTGCCCAGGTCCAGCGTGCCGTTCACCACAATGGAGCCCGGCACGCCGGTCTGGAAATCCAGGCCGTTGTTCACGCTGTTGGTGAGCAGATGGCCTGCGGGCACATAAACCACCGAGTTGTTGATGGGGCGCACCTGGGTGCCCACGTTCACTGTCCAGGGAATGTCCGCGTCCACCGGCCCCACGCCACTGGCGGTGATGATGTCGGTGGTGCCGATGCCCGTAGCGGGGCTTTGGTCGTTGCGCACCAGGATGTTGCTGGCCGTGACGTTGAGGTCGTTCGTGTCCGCGCCGCTGGCGATGATCACCGCCGCGCCCTTGGTGGCCACGCCGTCATAGAACACCACCACTTTGTCGCCGCCCGCCACCAAGGCGTTGGTGGCATAAGTGCCTGCCGAACAGGCAAACGTGCCCATGACCACGCCGTTCACCGCATAGGCCATGGGGTCGTTGCCGTTGCACGCGCCAGAGAGAATGACCATGCCGGGCCAGTTGATGACCGCCCCAAGCTGGTCTTCAAATAGCGGCCCTGCGCCTGGCCCGGTGGCGTTGTTCACGGTGATGCTGCCGCCGCTGCCCGCCTCGGTGCGGAAGTTGTTGGTGAGGGCTGCGTCGAAGTAATGGTTGTTAAAAGTGAGCGCCCCCAGCGCGCCGTCAAACCGGGCAAAGCGCGTCTGGCCCTGCCGCCACTCCACGTTGTCCAGGGCTGTGATGGTGCCCGCGCTGAAGCTCAGGCCATTGGCATTGGTGCTTTCCACAATCAGGTTGCTCACGCTCAGCGTGGCCCCGTTCACCTCCAGGGCATACCGCACCGTGCCGGGGTTGACGCTGGTGAGCTTGCTGCCGGTGAGGTCCGCCACCAACACGCCCCCCTGCATCAGCACGGGGCCGTTCATGGCCACAATTTTTCCGTTCAGGTCAAACTCGCCACTGGTGAGCGTGAAGTTCCCCAGCGGCAGGCTGCCGAAGGTGTTTGCCACCCGCGCCACGCCGCCGGTCTTGTTCACCGTCAGGCCAGTCAGTTCATCACTCACGCTGATCTGCTGCGTGTTGCCCGCGCCCGTCAGGGTCAGCACCGTGTTCAGGAACGGGTCCGGGTTTGCCCCCAGCGTGGTGACATTCCCCTTGACGGTCAGCAGGTTTGACGCACCATCAAACTGACCGTTGAGGACCAACGTGAAATCACCACTCACCGTGGCCACACCAGCCAGTGTGGCTGTCTGGCCGCTGTTGCTGATGACCAGATTGTTATAGGTGAGGGCCAGCACGTTTTGAATGCCGGTGGTGCGGCCATATTCCACCGTGCCCAGCCCGGCAGTGAGACCGCCCAGGGGGCTCACCTGTCCCAACAGGCGGATGTTGCAGGTGCTGGCGGCGGCGCACACGATGCCCGATCCCCCAAGGTTGAGGTTGCCGTTCACGGTGAATGTGCTGCTGCCGGAAAGCTCCACGTTGCCGCCCGTGCCGATGGCGTCGCCCGTGAGAGCCACGTCCAGACCAGCACTGACGCTCAGAATGCCGTTCAGGTCCAGGTTGGCCGCCACCGCCAGATTGCTCGCCGACACCACCACCGTGGGACCGGAAACCTGCAAACCGCCCAGGCTGGAGGCGCTCAGCGTGTAAGGCCCCGCGCCGGTGAAACTCACCCCGCCCCCGGCGGGGTTGAACACACCAGACACCAGGAAATCGCCCTGATTGGTGAGAGTCTGGCCGCCGCCATCCAGCGTGGCCCCGGCGTTGACAGTGACGCCCCCCACCGTAGCCAGACCCACGTCCACCGTGGCGGGCGTGCGGCCGTTGTTGGTGATGACCTGCCGGTCTTCAGCGGAGGGCACGCGGTTTTTGTCCCAGTTGCCCGCGTTGCTCATGGTGGTGTTCACCACGCCGCTCCACACCAGCACCCGCTCGGTCACCATGACGGGCGTGGTGGGCGCGGCATTGCCTGCGTTGTCGTAGATGTTCGTGGCCGCGGCGGCCAGGGTGTCTGTGCTCAGGTCGTTGGCGTTGTCCAGGGCAAAACCCAGAATCACCGTGGCCATGCTCTGGCCTCCCGTGTGGGACACGCTGCTCACGCCCCGGCTGTCGTCAATGTCGGTGTAGGTGAAGTCCGTGTTCACCAGATTGCCCGCGCCGGGGGTGCTGTAAACCGGCTCACTGAACTGCACCAGCAGGTTGGCGCTGCCCACGCGGCCCTGCACGTATTGCAGCACCGGCGCGGCCTGATCCACCACCGTGAGCGAGGCCTGCGACTGCATCTGCAACTGGCTGTGATCGTGGAACCGCCCGGCCTGATAGGTGAACGCCACGGTGGTGGGGGCGGTGGCCAGGGTGTAGCCGGAGACGGACAGCGTGATGAAGTTATCATCCGCCACGCCGGGGTCCACCGCGTTGGCCTTGGCAAAGCCCCCCGCGTCGGTCACGTTGTCCACACTGCCCACCGTGCCGCCGGTGATGCTGAAGCCCGCCACCACATCGGCCACGTTGATGGTGCTGTCTTTCATGGGTTCCGAGAAACTCACCACGGCTTCGTTGATCACGCCATCGCTGTCGGTGTCCAGCAACACCACGGAATACACGGTGGGCGGGTCATCGTCGTGACCGCCGTAATAACCACCATGCACGACATAAACACCGCCGGTCATGTCCTTGTAGCCCGCGGGCTGGGCGATGACCGCTGACGCGCTGTAGCTGCCGCCGGTTTTTTCAACACCGCCGTTGCTCATCACGTCTTTTTCGATGGTGTAACTGCCGCCGCTTTTCACCGCACCGGCATAAACCGTGCGGGGCAGTAACGGCGAAAGCCCCAGCATCGCGCCAAGGCCCAAAGCAAAACACCATTCCTGAAACCGCATGGGCGGCATGCGCAGCGCCTCGCGCAGGGGCCCCCAGCGATGACGCCGGTTCCAGTCCACCCACGACGACACGAAGTTCAGCCACGGCAAAATCATCGCCGGGACGACGTTCAGGACTGAAACCCTATGGTTGCTGCCTGTGGCCATTCGTGCCTTGTCTTTTTTCGACCTCCGGGAAGAGCTGCTGGAAGTTAACATTTAAGAAAAGCGAAAGACGTGTCCTGCGTCACAAAAACGCAATTTGTCCCACTGAGGGTGTGTACCCCCCACAGACGTTCATTAACGATGTTGACACGGGAAACGTACTGTTGAGATTAACAGAAAACAGCATCGTTTGCCCGGCTGAAAGCCAAAAAAGGCCCCCCGCAGGAGGCCTTTTGGCGACAAAATCAAACCAATTGGTTAATTTATTGACTCAAAATCGGTCAGGCCCCCTGGCAAAACTGGTTTTTTCAGGGGGGCTGAGCGGGCCTGGATGGCCCGCCCCGAAAACCGGAGGGTCAAAGACCCTCCGGTTTTTGCGCTCGTTGCCGGGAATTTATTTCCCGGCACGGCGCTGACAAAACGACACGGATGGCGTTTTGTCAGAAATCTTTAAGCATCAAGAATTTCACTGGCTGCTTCCAGAATGATGCTGCTCTTGCTCTTGACCTTGGCGGCCTTGGCGAGGCAGCGGGGATAGGCGCTGTGCAGAAAAACCTTGGCGACCTTCTTTTTGCGGTCATCCAGCAGGCTTTGTTTGAGCAGCAGGTAAGAGCAGTAGACATCGATGATGATCTCGCCGATTTCGCGGGCGCACAGCAGGGCGTAGCCGATGCTCTGGGTGGCCATGTACTGCTCCATGAGGGCCTGCAGAATGCCCTCCAGCTCCGCGCCGGATTTCTTCAACAGTTCCAGGTCATCGGTGTCCACGCCTTCGGGCGGGGCCTTGATGAAGTCCTTGACTTCCTGCATCACACCGGCCAGCAGTTGCGCCCCCAGGCTGTCTCTGAGTGCCATGGAAAGCTGAATTTCGCTGGTGCCTTCGTAGATGGTGGTGATGATGCTGTCGCGGTAGAAGTGTTCCACGAGATATTCCTTGGTGAAGCCCACGCCGCCATGCACCTGCACGGCCTCTTTGGCGATGCGCACACATTCTTCGCTGGCCATGTACTTGATGAGGGGCGTGAGCACGCGGGACTTGCCGTGCATGGCTTTTTGCAGCTTCTGCTTGGCGGCTTTGTCTTCTTCCTTCACCAGACCGTCGCGGAACTGCCTGTCCAGGCCATAGGCGATGTCCACGGCCACGGAGCATTCGTACATCAGGGCGCGCTGGGCCTCGAGGGAGGCCTTCATGTTCACCAGCCGCTCGGTGATGAGTTCGAAATCGCGAATGCGTTTGCCGAACTGTTTGCGGGTGTTGGTGGCGAAGTCATAGGCCTCGCGATAGGCGGCCTCGGCCAGTCCCAGACCCTGTGCGGCCACACCCAGGCGGGCGCCGTACATCAGGCGCAGCATGTGTTTCATGCCTTCGCCCACGTTGCCCACGAGATAACCCACGCTGCCGTCATAAGCGAGCGCACAGGTGGCGCTGCTGTTGATGCCCAGCTTGTGCTCGGTTTTGGTGATGGTGATGTTGTTGGACTTGCCGTCCACCTCTTTGGGAATCAGGTACATGCTGATGCCCTTGGTGTTGCCCTTGGTGCTTTCAAAGACTTCTTCGTCGCGGGCCAGGGCCAGGTGCAGGTCACCATCTCCGGCGGTGATGAACATTTTGGTGCCGGTGATTTTGCGCACGTTATCAGGCTGACCGGGGATTTTTTCGGCGCGGGTGAGCACGTCGCCCAGGCCAGAGCCTGCCTGCGCCTCGGTGAGGTCCATGCTGGCGCGCACTTCGCCCGCCACAAACTTGGGCAGCCACGCGGCTTTGAGTTCCTCGCTGCCGAATGCCTCGAGGGTTTCGGCCACGCCGCCGGTCAGGCCGCTGCGCATGCCTGCGGCGATGTCCGCCCGGCTCACCATTTCACCCAGCACACTGGTCACGGCAAAGGGCATGCCCAAGCCGCCGTGCTCGTGAAGCAGAATGCAGGCATTGCCTGATTCCAGAAAATCCGCCTCGGTGGCCTCCACGCCTTCGGCCCAGTCCACTTCGCCGGTTTCGGGGTTGAGGTAGCTGCCTTCGCGGTCGTTCACGGTAAGGCGCGGCGCGATGCGCTCGCCCGCGATTTTGCCCGCAGTGGTGATGAGGTCGAGGAAGATGTCCTTGTCCAGGTCGTGGCAGAACTCCAGGATGGCGTCCCAGTCAATGACCTTTTCGACGATGAACTTGAGATCGGCGTTGTCGGTGTAGTAGTTGCTGAGAGGCCGCACGCGGACCCCGGCGTTTTTGATGCGCTCTTCGAGTGAAAGCGATTTGTCTATGGTGGCTGTGCCCATTGATGACCTCCGAAGGGAAATTAGTCAAATTTTACTATTCCACTTAAACTAATTCAAGGTGGACTATGGAATTTTTTGAGGGCCACGGATTTTTTGGGCTTGGAGCGAGGCGGATAAGCGGTAGAATAAGGTTTCCGGCTCAGTGGGCCGGGCATTGGACAGGTGGCCGAGCGGCTGAAGGCACTCGCCTGCTAAGTGAGTAAGCGCCAAAAGCGCTTCGAGGGTTCGAATCCCTCCCTGTCCGCCATCAATTCATAAACCCCAACCAAATTGGCGGACAGGGAGGGGTTCGAAGGAAGCGCCCGGCGCGTAGCGCTGAGCGCCATGG
>CAYJOG010000132.1:0-7452 GCA_964371695.1 uncultured bacterium | reverse complement strand
GGCCTGGGAAGCACCCCTGCTGTTCCTGTTGCTGAACAAACAAAGCAGCACACTGGTGCTCTCGGTGGGTGTGGGCGTGGGCTTTGCGGTGGTGTTTGGCATGTTGCGCTTTTTGTACAACTGGTCGCTGAAACCGTTTATTTACATTCTGGTCACGCTGTTGTCGGTGTTGACCGTGATCTGTTTCCTGAATCCGAACCTCAACTATGTGCTGGGACTGGCCTGGGACTGTGGCGGTGTCACCACCGGCCCCGTAACGGTGCCCCTGGTGCTGGCGCTGGGCATCGGCATTTGCCGCGTGGTGGGCAGCGCAGATTCCGGCGCGGCGGGTTTTGGCGTCGTGACGCTGGCGTCGGCGTTTCCCGTGCTGGCGGTGATCGGCCTGGGGATTTCCCAGGTGGGAACGGTTCCCCCGCCCCTGAAAGAAGGGATGTTTTTCAGCCAGCAATACATCGAACAGGTCGAGGGCATGTTCAAGTCAAAAGAAGAGATGTACGCCTATGTGTTCAAAAACACCTCGCCTGAGACACAGGCAGGCGTGTTCGGCGGCGAAACAGCCATGCTGGACCAACTGAAAAAAATCAAAAGTTCCTCAAAACTCGAAATAGCGGTTTTTGGCAAAAAAGGCGCCTTGGGCGACTGGGCGCTGGAACAGGGCACCGCCGCCCAGCGCTTGGCGGTTTTTGGCTCTGAAGAGGCGGTGAAAACAGCCAGCGAAGCCAAAGCCCGCAAGGGCGCGCCGCCCCTGGATGTCAAGGAAATCTCCACCCGCAACGGCATTCTGGCCCTGCGGGCCATCATTCCGCTTTCCATCTTTCTGATGCTGGTGCTGGTGGTCATTCTTCGCGAAAAACTCCCCCGTGGCGATGAAGTGCGCCTGGGCGTGTTGTTCGCCGTCATTGGCATGGGGCTTTTCAACATCGGCATTGAACTGGGTCTGGCCAAGATGGGGGCGCAGGTGGGCGGAAAACTGCCCGCCGCGTTCAAGTCCGTTGAGCTTAAAGAGGAGCACAAGGCCATCAGCGGATTTGACCCCGCCGTGGTGCAGACCGCACTGACGGAGACCGGCGAGAAAGAGCGGTTTTTCTACACCAAATCGCAGGATCAGTATGAAACGCTGCCCTTTCATGAAAAGGGCTTTGATGAATCCACCAGCACCTACAACTACACCCCCCTGAAGGGACCACTTTTCGGCACCCTCGGCGGTATTGTGGTGATGTTGATTTTCGCCTTCATCATGGGGTTTGGGGCCACGCTGGCGGAACCCGCCCTCAACGCCCTTGGGTTGACGGTGGAGGAGCTCACGGTGGGCACGTTCAAAAAATCCCTGCTCATGCAG
Organism: uncultured bacterium; assembly: GCA_964371695.1. Lineage (GTDB taxonomy): Bacteria > CAYJOG01 > CAYJOG01 > CAYJOG01 > CAYJOG01 > CAYJOG01. The sequence goes on along the minus strand of CAYJOG010000132.1, from coordinate 6,113 downwards.
ACGGTGGCTTTGGGCGTGGGTGTGGGCATCATGCTGGGGGTGGCCAAGATCATCTGGAACATCCCCCTGGCCTACATGCTGATACCGCCTTATCTGGTTTTGCTGTTTATCACCAGGCTTTCCACCGAGGAGTTTGTCAACATCGGCTGGGACAGCGCCGGTGTCACCACCGGCCCCATCACCGTGCCCCTGGTGTTGGCCATGGGCCTGGGCATCAGCACCGAAGTGGGTGTGGTGGAGGGATTCGGCATCCTCTCCATGGCGTCGGTCTGCCCCATCCTGGCGGTACTGCTGGTGGGCCTGTCGGTCACGAAAAAACGCAAAGCCATGCTTGAAAAAGAGCAGGCAGCCGCCCAAGAATCAGCGGTCCAGGTGGGGGTGGCCTAAATGAGTCAGCGACACATTTCTCGCATTACCGCCTTCGTGGTCCAGTCTGCGGCCAAAGACGTGCTGGACGCCCTGAGCAAGGCTGGTGTCAAAAACCTGCTGGTGGCCCAGGGCCGGTCCAACGCCCTTGAAGAAAAAAAGGTGCTTTTTGGTTTGAGCAAGGGGGTTGCCCTGGCCGATGACCCGGTGAACGTGCTGCAAATCCTCACCAGCCCCGCCTGGGAACGCAAGGTGCTGGATCTGGTCATCGACACCGCCAACCTGTCCGTGCCCGGCAGGGGCATGGCGTGGTCTGAAACCATGGACTGGGTGGAGGGTCACCCGGCCTGCGCAGAAAACGCCAGCGCAGAAGGCGGAGAACCCTCTGGCGAAGACTCCCTGATGGGCATCTGCTGCATTGTGCAGCGCGGTCAAGGTCCGGGCATTGCCAAAGCAGCCCTGGAACTGGGCCATTGCGCCCCTGGCGTGACCTATGGCGTGGGCACCGGTGTGCGGGACAAAGTGGGTCTTTTGCGCATCACCATTCCCGCCGAGAAAGAAGTGATCACCCTGGCCTGCTCACGGCCCGACGCCGAGGATGTCATGGACAAACTCATTGACGCAGGCCATCTGGACCAGCCCGGCAAAGGGTTTATCTATTTATTCCCGATTCACAATGGTGTGCTGAACATGGGCATCAGCCGTGGCCTGGGCGCCCATGGCGCCAGCATGGACCAGATTGTGGCCACGCTGGACGAACTGAAGGGCGGCACCGAGTGGCGACGCCACACCTATGTGGCGGATCAAGGCCCGGAGCGAAATTATCTCACCGGCCTGAAGGAACTGCTGCTTGTCTGCGACGAGGGCAAGGGGCAGGACCTGGTGACCGCCGCCATGGCGGTGGGCGCAGCGGGGGCCACCATCAGCAACGTGAAATATCACAGCTTTGAAAAAGACGAAAAAGGCCCTGCCAAGGCCCGCGAAACGTGCAGCATGATTGTGGGCGACGCCCAGATTCCCACCCTGGTGGAGGCTCTGAAAAACGCCGGAGCCTTTGGCGACGAGGCCCACGGCCTTGTCCTTTCCCGTCCCGCGCCCAAGGCCTGCACCTATCTGCCGCCCAAAAAAGGCTGACGCCCTTCTGCCTCCCTCCGGGGACGTTGTATTCTCATGTCATGCTCCAGGAAAGAACCCGCCAGTTCAAGGCAAGGCTGAAGGCCGCTCTGAGGGCTGTCACGCCCAGTGAACAGACGGTTCAACATCTGGACCGTCTGCTGTTCCGGCCAGTGCGCCTGGTCTGGAAAAATCCGAAATTCAAGTTTCCCATCATTTTTGTCAGCCTCTGGTTTGTCATCGGAATCCTGGTTCTGCAGGTGGAAGTTGGCGGCAAGGATTCCCTTTTTCACAATTCCATCGATACGATTTATTACACCGTCACCACGGTGACAGGCACTGGTTATGGTGACATCACCCCCCGTTCTTCGCCGGGGCGCATCCTGGCCATGTGCCTGATGTTTGTAGGCGTGGTCAGCGTAAGTACCATAACGGCCAACATCGCGTCTTACCTGGTGGAGCAGACCGTGCGCGAGAGCAAGGGACTCATGAGTTATCGCATGCAGGAACATTATCTTATTTGTGGTTACAAGCCGGAGATGGCCACCATCCTGGAAAACATCCTGCAGCTCAACCACGGCCTGCTGCCCGAACAGGTTGTGCTGGTGCATAACGCAGACCCCGCCGTGATGGACAGCGTCCGATCCATTCCCCGGCTCAAGGGCGTCAATTTTGTCCACGGGGAATTCAACGATGATCAGGTTCTGGCCAGAGCCGACGCAGGCCGCGCCAAAACCGCGCTGGTGTTTGCCGACATGCCCAACCCCAGCGCCACCGCGCAGGAAATCGACAGCCGAACACTGACGGCGGTGTTGTCGCTGCGCAACCTGAGCCGGGATCTTTACATCTGCGCCGAACTGCTGGACGAAAAGCTGGAAAAACACCTGCGGCTTTCCGGGGCGGATGAAATCATCATGTCGCAGGCCTACAGCCGCACACTGCTGGCCAACGCTTCCACCGGCTCAGGCGTGAGTCAGGTCATCCGCGATCTCATTGACGTGAATCATGTGGGACTGAAAGTGATCCCTTATCCCCAGGAATTCGTGGACAGGCCATTTCGGGATCTGATGACTTTTATGCACGACAACGAAGGCCACCTGCTGATCGGCATCCTCGAAAACGTGGGCAATGTCTACCACCGAAAAAGCGAAGCGCTGCGCGAGGCCCAAAAGGAACCGGACATCAGCAAGCTGGTGCGGAATCTGCAAATCGTCAAGCAGATGGTGCCCAACCGCCCAATCATCAACCCAGGCCCCGATTATGTCGTGCCCAGCCACAGCAGCGCCATCGTTGTTTTTCGGCACGCCAAGCCGGGAGAGAGGGGGGCCTGACAGGCGGCTTTTCGTTGGTCTGCCGCCGTCCAGGGGTGTCTCATGCTCAGCCTTGATGACAAAACCATTCAGCTTCTGTCCACGGTGTCCCTGCTGGATTTCCTCAAGGAAAACCCCGCCGTGCTCATGCGCATCGCCAAAGACCTTGTGGCCCACCATTACGCAGCGGGCGACACCATCATCAAAGAGGGCGAGCAGGGCGACGAACTGATGATTCTGCAATCGGGCACCGTGGTGATTCTCAAACGCACCATGGCCGACGAGCAATACACCCTGGTGCGGCTTTCCAGCAACGAAAAAAACACCATCTTTTTTGGTGAACTGGCCCTGCTGGACGCCGACAAGCGCAGCGCCACCGTGCTGGCCGAAACCGCCTGCACCTGCCTGTCGCTCAACCGCGAGAACTTCCTCAAGCTGGGCAACGAAATGCCCGACGTGGGGCTGGAGATCACCCGCAGGCTGGGCAACATTCTCTCCCAGCGCCTGCGCCGCGCCAACCAGGACATGATGGTGCTGTTCGAGGCCCTGGTGGGCGAAATCGAACAGGGCAGCGGCGTGGGGAAATAAAAACCCCCGGCGGCCAACCGCCGACTTCCCTTTTTTCCTTCCCGCCGCCGGTTTTGTCGTGGCCGCGTTAAAATCAGGCCATGTCTTCTCCCACGGTGGCGCTGCTGAATCCGCCGTTTCGCATTTCGCCCCACAACCCCGGCAGCGGCAACGCCATGCCGCCCCTGTGGATGGCCTATCTGTCTTCTTCGCTGCGGGCCGTGGGTCTGGAGCCATTGATGGTGGACGCCCTGGGCGAGGGGCTGGACCAACGCTGGGCGCTGGATGGCCGGGATTACCGGGGCCTCACCTTTGGCGAAATCCTCACGCGCCTGCCCCCCTCTCTCAAGGTGCTGGGCGTCACCTGCATGTTCTCCAGCACCTGGCCCCTGATGCGCGAGCTTTTGGCGGCGCTGCACCAGCACCGGCCCGATCTGCTGCTGGTGCTGGGGGGGGAACACGCCACCGCCATGACCGAAACGGTGTTTGCGGAATCACCCGTGCAGGTGGTGGTGACGGGCGAGGGCGAAGAAACCGCCCAGGCCCTGTTTGGCCTGCTGGGGGCACAGGCCGACCCCGCCGAGGCGGTGGCCGGTGGCCTGCTGCGGGGCCTGCCGGGCCTGTGCTGGAGGGACGAAACCGGCGCGCTGCAGAACGAGGGGCGGCGGGCGCGGGTGAAATCGGTAGACGACATTCCCCCGCCCGACTGGCGCGGCATTCCCCTCGATAATTATTTTGCCCAGCGCTGCGGCACCGGGGCCTGGCACGGCCATTACATGCCCATCCTGGCCACGCGGGGCTGCCCCTATCAATGCACCTTCTGCACCAGCCCCAACATGTGGACCACCAAATGGGTGGCCCGCGACCCCGCCCAGGTGGTGGCCGAAATGGCCGGTTACCAGCGAGATTACGGCGCGGTGGATTTTCAGTTTCAGGACCTCACCGCCGTGCTGCGCAAACGCTGGGTGCTGGACTTTTGCCAGGAAATCCACAAGGCGGGGCTGAAATGCACCTGGCAGTTCCCCACCGGCACCCGCAGCGAGGCCATCGACGAAGAAACCGCCCAGGCTATGGCGCGGGCCGGGTGCAGCAACTTCGCCTTGCCTTTTGAGTCGGGCGACGCCGCCGTGCTGGATGCCGTGAAGAAACGGGTGAACACAAAGGCCCAGTTTGTGGCGGGCCAGGCGGCGCTCAGGGCGGGCATTCGGGTGGGGGGTTTTGTGATGGTGGGGTTTCCCTGTGAAACGCGCCAGAGCCTGATAAACAGTTACAAACTGGTGCTCAAGGCCGCGTGGCTGGGGTTCCGCGAAATGAGCGTGCACAGTTTTGTGCCCCTGCCCGGCACCGAGGAATATCACCACCTGCTGGCCAAAGGGCGCATCAAGGCGGGCGACGCGAAATATGACGACATCTACCACTGGTTCGCCATCGGCAGGAATGCGTCTTACAGCGACGTGCTGGGCGACAGGGGCCTGCGGTGGTTTGTGGTGTTTTGCCTGCTGAGTTTTTTCGCCGTGAGTTACCTGCGTTATCCGGCCCGCCTGTGGCGCGACCTGTGGGCGGTGGTGGGCAACCGGGGCGACGAAGGCCGCCTGGCCAAACTCATAAGGGGCCAGCGCCGGTTGCGCCAGCTCAAGGTGGTGCCGTGGCAGGCGGGCCTGCCGGGGACCGAAAAAACGCCCGTGGCCACAGCCTGAATTTACCCCCTGACGAATTGGCCGACACCACCAATAATTATGTTGGGAAACCACAACCAGACACGATGAAAATAGAACCCTCGCCATTTTTTAGCGACTGCACCGCTTTGCCCAAAACGGCGGCGTTGGGGCGGCGGATGGGCGTGCTTGTGGCCGGGCTGGGTTTATTGCTGTCGCTGGCGCTGGGGCTTTCGCCCCTTGGGGCACAGGCCCAGGCGGCCCAGCGGGGGCCTTGTTTCGCCAAGGGGTGGTATCAGGCCGCCAAGGGCCAGCACTATGTGTTCGGCACCATTCTGGGCAGCGCCAACGTTGGTGTGGACGCCTCGGTGCAAAAAGCCGCCCAGGGGCTGCGGGCCGCCTTTGCCAAAAACCGGCGGGGGTTCCACAGCGCGGCGGCGGGGCGGACGTGTTATCAGGGGGTGTCGTTCGACGGCAAAAAAGACCGCTTTCTGGTGATGTTCGCCGTGGCGCTCGACAGCGGCGATTATCACTGGAGCGCCATTCACGCCACGGGCGGGGGGTTCTGGGCGGCGGCGCGCAAAGAGCCGTGGGTGTCGCTGAAACAGGCCCAGGGAGCCAGGGTGTTCCGCTGGGGCGAGGTGTCGTTCGCCTGGCTGCACCCGCAGTTGTGGGGCCTGTGGCGCGAGCCTTATGTGCTTTATGAATTTCGCCTGCCCGGCGCGCTCAACGCCGGCGAACCCGGCCCCGGCGGCCTCGCCTCGGCGGACCTGCTGAAACCTGTTTCGTTTGCGGGGGCCGAAGAAGAAACCAACCGCGAGAAACTCCGGGCCAGATCCGCCGCGCTGCTCAAGCCCAGGGCCAGCGTGGGCGCGCTGTTGCCTGCCGCTGGGGGCCGTCTGCCCCTGGCCGAGGCGGGGTTTTTGCCGGTGGGCCGCTGGTGGCGCGGCATGTTGAACCTGGGCATGGGCTTTAGAGCATTTTCGGAGTAGACGTGGACGTAATAATACCAATGAACATTCAAAACAGCAGGAATGTTCATTGGATTGATTGGCCTTGCCGTTCGTCGTGAACGGCTGCGGCCCGGCGCGGCGCAGGCAAA
>CAYJOG010000131.1:0-7477 GCA_964371695.1 uncultured bacterium | reverse complement strand
TAAAGGGGAGAGGGGAATAAGGTGGTTTTTTTTCACAGGCAGGATGCCTGTGCTATTGATTCCCGCCTTCACGGGAATGACGCGGAGGTGACGGCATTTCTTTGGAACCACCCGCCCCCTTACCCAAATATGTGAGCGCCCTACTCCTCCGCGCTCTCGAAATTGGCCCACACGGCCTGCACGTCTTCATTGTCCTCCAGGGCATCCACCAGGCGCAGCACTTTTTCGGCGGCGGCGGGCGCAAGCGTGAGACTGGTGTTTGCCTGATAGGCCAGTTCCGCGTCCTGCATCTTCATGCCAGCGGCGTCCATGGCTTTTTTGAAGGCTTCAAAATCTTCCACCGCCACAGTCACGTCCAGGCCCTCTTCGCCCTCTTCTATGTCCATGGCCCCGGCTTCCATCAGGGCCAGTTCGGCGGCGTCGCGGTCTTTGCCCGGCGGCACCGTACACTGGCCCACACGGGTGAAAAGATACGCCACGCAGCCGCTGTCGCCCAGGGTGCCATTGTTCTTGTTGAAGATGTGGCGCAGATCGGCCACGGTGCGGTTTTTGTTGTCGGTCAGGCTTTCCACCAATATCGCCACGCCCTCTGGCCCGAAACCTTCATAAAGCATTTCCACATACTCCGCGCCGTCGGCCCCTGCCTCGGCCTTGGCCAGGGCGCGCTTGATGTTGTCGGCGGGCATGTTCACGGCGCGGGCCTTGTCCAGCACCGTGCGCAGACGCGGGTTCATGTTTTCGTCTCCCCCACCCTGCCGTGCGGCAGCGTGAATCTCACGGATGAGCTTGCTGAAGATAACGCTGCGCTTGGCGTCTTCTGCGCCTTTTTTGCGTTTGATTTTGCTCCACTTTGAATGCCCTGACATAACGCGGGATTCTGACTTCAGCCGGAATTTTCTTCAAGCTTGTTTGTCAGCCAGAGGCAGGCGAGTGCCACGGGCGTGGCGGTGCGGCGATGAGACAAAAGCACCGCACGGGCCGCCGGGTCAAACACCCCCAGCGCCGCGTGTTCGTGGGCGTCGGCGGCGTTTTGGGCGCGGCGGTGGATTTCTGAAAAAGAAAGCGGTGTGGTGGCCCAAAAATGCAGCTCCGGTTTTTGTGTGCGGGGGTGATGCTGCACCCCCACCAATGTCAGGTTTTTCAGTTCGCGGGGCCGCAGACCCGTTTCTTCCGCCACTTCGTGCAGCACCGTGATGAACGGGCTGGGGCGGCCCTTTGGGTCCATGTGGGTCAGCGGGTCGAAATGACCGGCGATGGGGTGCCACAGGCCCTGGCCCCCCATCACCCGCTGGCTGCGCTGGGCCAGCACCAGCCCCTGGGGACACACCAGCGACAGCGCGCAAGCCACGCCCTGACCCAGCCCCTGGGGGCCATATTCCTTCAGCCACCGCCGGGCATCCGGCTGATGCGTCACGGCGGTGTAGCGATAACGGCTGGGGCTGAAGGTGAGGGACAACTGCCCGCCCTCAGCCTGGGCCTCCCGCAGCGCCGCCAGGGGCGCGTCATAAACAAACGGCAGGGCCTGGCGCATCTGCCGCCAGTGTTGATTCACCGCCCGGTGCCACGCCCGTGACCGCTGCGGCTCGCGGGTCCAGTGCAGGGTGACCTGTTTTTCAGTCCAGCGCCCCCAGATAACCATGCCCAGACCAGCAGGCGGCGGCGGCTTGGACCTCATCTCATCAATACCCATGAGATGGGTTCTATCCAATCGAATACGGTTCCTTGGTGCGAATTTTCCAGGCCCCGTCCAGGCGGTGAGTGATCACCAGACCATCGCCGGGCTGGCCCGTGTGGGCGGCCTCCAGAATGGCCTGCACCACCACGGTCACCTTTTCGCCGGGCACCACCATTTCGAGCTTCACGCGGGGAATGTTGTCGATGCGCCCGCCCCCCTGCTCGCCCATGCCCCGGCCTTCGAGGATGGTCATGCTGTCAATGCCGTGGACCCCCACGGCGTGTTCCACCTTGCGCACGGAGTTGGGGCGGATGTAAGCGATGACGAGTTGCATGTCAAAAGCCTACCAAAAAAAAGCGGCGGTGTTCTCACCGCCGCTCCTTTTGACAAAACAGATTTCCGGGACCGGGATTATTCCACGGTCACCTTGCCGCCGGCGGCCTCGATGGCGGCCTTGATGGTGGCGGCTTCTTCTTTGGTCACGGCCTCTTTGACCACGCTGGGGGCGCTTTCCACCAGGTCTTTGGCTTCTTTCAGACCCAGTGCCGTCACCTGGCGCACGGCCTTGATGACATCGATTTTCTTCTCGCCGACTTCGGTGAGTTTCACGTTGAATTCGGTTTTTTCTTCGACTTCTTCGGCAGGGCCGGCGGCGGCGGGGCCAGCGGCCACGGCGGCCACGGCGGCCACGCCATATTTGTCTTGCAGGCCTTCGGCCAGTTCGTTGACCTGGACCATGGTCCAGGTGTCAATGGCGTCGAGCACCTGAGCGGGGGTGATTGCAGACATGTTGATTTCCTCCAGAGGTTTTTTTGAATGGGTTGGCGCTTAGGACGCCTTTTTTTCGCCCACGGCTTTGAGCGTGAGCACGAGCTTTTGCATGGGCCAGCGAAGCTGGGAATGCACCTTGCTGACGGGGGACTTGAGCGCCCCCAGAATGCGCGCGAGGTTTTCTTCGCGGCTGGGCATGCGGCTGAGTTTTTCGACGTAGGCTTTGTTTACGAACGCGCCTTCGGCGATGCCCGCCTTGACTGAGCCGACTTCGGCTTCTTTCAAAAAGGCCAGCAGGGTTTTGGTGGTGAGCACCGCGTCGTTGCCGGTGACCACCGCCAGGGGGCCTTGCCAGAAATCATCAGGGATTTCTGCGCCAGAAAGATCTTGAAAGGTTTTGCGGGCCAGGGTGTTTTTGATCACCCGCATCTGCGCGCCGTTGTCTTTGAGCTGCTTGCGCAGATCGCCGGCCTTGCTCACTGTCAGGCCCATGTAGTCGGCAAACAGCACCACGGCTGCGCCGTCCACCATGGTTTTCAGCTCAGCGATGCTGGTTTCTTTTTTTGCTTTGGTGATGGGAATGGGAATCACCTCCTCTCGTGGAAACTTGCGCCTTTTGCCCAAGTGGTCCACGAGAGACTTCCCGGTGGCCACCTCCGCAGGAAATTAAGCCGAAGCACCTGCTCTCTTCAGTGGGGTATAGGGGCTGTGTCATTCAGTCGTTGCAAAAACTCCGTTTTACAGTGTTGTGGCCAGGTTGGTGTCGAGCTTCACGCTGGGACCCATGGTGGTGCTCACAAACACGGTGCGCACATACTGGCCCTTGAAGCTGGACGGCCGCACCCGCACCAGGGTGCGCATGACCGAGGCGAGGTTCTCGGCCAGGGCTTCTTCAGAAAAGGACACCTTGCCGATGGGCAGCGCCACAATGCCGAACTTGTCGGCGCGATACTCCACCCGGCCCTTCTTGAAATCTTCCACGGCTTCTTTGAGGTTGACGGTGACGGTGCCGCTTTTGGCGTTGGGCATGAGGCCGCGGGGGCCGAGCACTTTACCCAACTTTCCCAGAACGGGCATCATGTCGGGGGTGGCGATCATCATGTCAAAGTCCAGCCAGCCGCCCTGAATCTTTTCGAGGATTTCATCAGAACCGACAAAGTCTGCCCCGGCGTCTTCTGCCTCTTTGAGTTTTTCGCCCTTGGTGACCACCAGAATGCGGGGCGTGCGACCCGTGCCGTGGGGCAGCGAAAGCGTGCCGCGCACCTGCTGGTCGGCGTTCTGGGAGTTGATGCCCAGGCGCACGGCCACTTCCACCGTCTGGTCAAACTTGGTGGCGGGGGCCTCTTTGATGGCCTTGAAAATGGCCACCGGCTCGGCGGTGGGTGTCAGGCCAGACACCTTTTCATAGGCGGCTTTCATGCGTTTGCTGGTTTTCACGACAAGGCTCCTCCCTGGATTCTCAGGCCCATGCTGCGGGCGGTGCCCGCCACGGTTTTCATGGCCGATTTCACGCTGTCGGTGTTCATGTCCTTCATCTTGTTCTCGGCGATTTTCTGGATCTGCTCGTGGGTGATGGCGCCCACGATGTCGCGTCCGGGTTTTTGCGAGCCGCTTTTTATCGCGAGTTCCTGCTTGATGAGAAAGCTCACCGGCGGGGTCTTGATTTCGAAGGTGAACGACTTGTCGGCGTAAATGGTGATGACCACCGGCAGGAGCTGACCCTGCTTTTCTTTGGTGCGTTCGTTGAACGCCTTGCAGAACTCCATGATGTTCAGGCCGTGCTGGCCCAGGGCCGGGCCGATGGGCGGGGCGGGGTTGGCCTTGCCGCCTTCGACCTGCAACTTGATGTAGCCAGTGACTTTTTTACCTTTTTTGGGCGCCGCCATGGTGCTTCTCCTTGTTTCTTTTCCTTAAACCTGTTCGATCTGGTCAAAATTGAGTTCCACCGGGGTTTCGCGGCCCAGGAACGTGAGCAGCACGGTGACGCGCTCTTTTTGTTCGTCCAGTTCCTTGACCATGCCGGTGAAGCTGGCGAAGGGGCCTTGCAGCACCCGCACGCCGTCGCCCACCTTCCAGTGAATGCGCAGCTTGGGGGTGGAAAGCCCGGCCCGTTTGAGAATGCTGTTGGCCTCGCCTTCGGGCAACGGCGTGGGTTTGTCGCGCTCACCCAGAAACCCCATCACGCCGTGGGTGCTCTTGATGACGTGCCACACGGTGGGGTTGTAGTTCATGTTGATCAGGATGTAGCCGGGATAAATCTTGCGTTTGACCACCTTGCGCTTGCCGCGCACCAGTTCCATGTGTTCTTCGGTGGGAATGATGATCTGGTCCACGCTCTGGCCCACCGGGGTTGAACCCAGCTTGCGCTCCAGCGTGGCCTTGACCTTGTCTTCCTGGCCGGAGAGGGTGTGGATGATGTACCACTTGTGATTGGGGCTTGCGAGAGTGGGAATCAAAACCTTTCTCCTTTGGAACCTTTGCGCGTTAACCCGGTTGTGTGAATCCGCCTGGGGTGAGGGCGGGGCCGTTTTGGCCAGTTAAAAGGGAAGAAGACTCATGAATTGGCTGGCCAGAAAATCAACACCACCCAGATAAAGTCCCAGAATGCTCACCATGATGAGCACCGTGGCGGTGGCGGCGCGGGTGTCTGCCATGGTGGGCCACACCACCCGTTTGCTCTCGGCGATGACGTCGCGCAAAAAGCCCGCGCCCCCCTTGAAGGGGTTGCCGACCTGGCCCTGGGCCTGTGGTTTTTCTGCTTGTGTAGACATGCGATACCATCCCTCGCCCGTGGCGAGTGAGCGCCTATTTTAGGGTTCCGGCTTGCGGTGTCAAGCAATGGCCGGAGGGCCGGTGCCGGTCAATACCGCAGCATCTCCGTGTCAATCTTCTGCGCCCACAGGTCCACGCCGCCCACCAGGCTTTTCAGGTTTTTGTAACCCACCGACTGGAGTTTTTCCAGCGCCCGCATGCTGCGCACGCCCTTGTGGCAATACAGCACGATTTCGCCGCTCACGTTGAACTCGTCCAGACGCCTTTCGATTTCGGGCAGCGGCACCAGCCGGGCGCCGGGCAGGCGGTTGATTTCCCATTCTTCGGGGTTGCGCACGTCCACCAGCAGAAACCCGTCGCCTGCGTCCATGCGGGCCTTGAGCTGCTCGGCGGTGATGATGAGGTCCTCGCCGCTTGAGACAGCCGTCTGCACACCGTCGTGGGCGGGCGCGCCGCAAAAGGCTTCGTAGTCAATCAGTTCGGTGACGGTGGGGTGATCAGAGCACAACACGCAGTCAGGATTTTTGCGGATTTTGAACTCGCGGAACTTCATTTCCAGTGCGTCGAACTGCACCAGACGCCCCACCAGACTGTCGCCTGCCCCCAGAATCTGCTTGATCACCTCGGTGGCCTGCATGACGCCCACAATGCCCGGCAGCACCCCCAGCACCCCTCCCTCGGCGCAGTTGGGCACCAGGCCCGGCGGCGGGGGTTCGGGATAGATACATCGGTAGCAGGGGCCGTTTTTGGCGTCGAACACCGTGGCCTGCCCCTCGAAACGAAAGATGCTGCCGTAGATGTTCACCTTGCCCTCGAGCACGCACACGTCGTTGACGAGATAACGGGTGGGGTAGTTGTCGGTGCCATCCACCACATAATCAAAATCTTTCACGATGCGCCGGGCGCTTTCGGCGGTGAAAGGTTCGTTGAAGGAGATGACCTCCACATTGGGGTTGATGTCCTTGATGCGCCGGGCGGCGCTTTCCAGCTTGGGTTTGCCCACGTCGGCGCTGCCGTGAATGATCTGCCGTTGCAGGTTGCTGTGGTCCACCACGTCATAGTCCACAATGCCGATGCGCCCGATGCCCGCCGCCGCGAGATACATCATGAGCGGGCTGCCCAGGCCCCCTGCGCCAATACACAGCACACTGGCCTGCTTCAGCTTGAGCTGCCCCTTCACGCCCACTTCGGGCATGATGAGATGGCGGCCATAACGACGGCTTTCGTCGTGTGTGAGTTCCAGGGGTGAAACGGGGGTGCTCATGATGGGTTCCTTTGCGAAAGTCATTCAAGCAGGTTTGGTTGCTGGGGTTGATGGGTTCCCCAACCGTGTGTTTCTTTTCAGGTGAGGCGCCGTTGGAAAGTGGCAACATCAATTGGAGAGTCGGACAACCTTCCCCCTCTCCCCTTTATGGGGAGAGGGTTGGGGTGAGGGGTTTATTCATAAGAAAAAACCACCTTTTTGGGTTTTCTATTTATGGTCCACCCCTCACCCGGCAGTTTCGCGCTTCGCGCTCAGGCGGGCGAGGACGCCCGCCCTACTCACGCGCCACCCTCTCCCCATAAAGGGGAGAGGGGATAATCTTCAACAACCCCCGGCAATGGCCGCCGCAATGGCCACCATGTTGTTTTCGCTCACCTGGGTGTTCATGCCGTCCAGATAACGAATGTCTTCGTCATCCACATAAACCACCACGAAGTTGCGTATCTTGCCTTCGTCGTCGAACAGGTTCTTTTTGATGGCGGGGTGGGTGGCCACCAGGTTGTCCATCAGTTCCTGCACGGTGCCGCCCTCCACCGCTACGTCTTTCTGGTCTCCCGCATATTGCCTGAGCGCGGTGGGAATACGAATTTTCACGGCCATGAAACGAACTCCTTATGTTGATTTTGCCGCTTTGCCGGTTGACCAACTGGTCCACAACCGGCTCAAGGGTCAATGATAATAACTTCCTCCGGCCAGAATTCCTTCTCATCCGGGCTGAGCCGCCAGGCGGTGAAGTCGCGCTTTTTGCCCTGGTGTACCGACACGATGACGTACCAGTAGACCGGCCCGGCGCTGAACTTCAGATCGGTGGCGCTGGGGCGAGCCGGGTGATCGGGGTGAGAATGATAAAACCCCACCATGGCCTGATCATTGTCGTCCAGCTCCCGCTCGGCCTTCAGCAGGGCCTTCGGCTCGATGAAATAACGGTTGTGGGGGCTTTCGGTGTTGCTGTTGGGCATGGGCACGTGGCCGGTGACCGCCAGGGTTTTGATTTC
>CAYJOG010000130.1:0-7522 GCA_964371695.1 uncultured bacterium | reverse complement strand
GACCTGGACCGCCCGCCGCCTGGGTCAGTCCACCGGTGCGCCGGTGGTGGATTACAGCGCCCGGTGTCTCTGGTTGCCGACTGGCGAAAGACTGCCGCTGCAACACCTGCCCAGCGATATTCCGGGGCTTCTTGGCCAGATGGGTTTCGCCGCCCAGCCACTGCCCTATCCACCACCCCCCATGGCCTGGAAGGACGCAACCCCCACACCCCAGGCCGATCGCAAAGGTGTGCTGGTGGCCCCCTTCGCCAGCCAGCGCTGGCCCAGCAAGGAATGGCCCCTGGCCCACGTGGCCGAACTGGTGGGGCTGCTGCAATCTGCCGGACTGGAGGTGACCCTGCTGGCGGGCCAGGCCGACGAACCCCGCCTGCAGCCCCTGCTCAAAACCTTGCCGGGCGTGGCCGCAGCGGTGGGGGAAGATTTCGCCGCGCTGGGTCAGCGCCTGGGGGCGGCGCGGGTGTGTGTGAGTGGGGAGTCCATGCCCGCCCACGCCGCGCCGCTTTTTGGCGCGGTGGCGGTGGTGTGGCTGGGGCCCACCACCAGCCGGTTTGTGCCCCATCACCCCGGCGCACCCACGCCGGTGCTGCTGCATCACCCAACCCTGGACTGCCTGGGTTGTCACCAGCCCCATTGCCCCAAAAACGGCGAGGGGTTTCACCGCTGTCTGCAGGAGCTTGACCCCGCCGCCGTGACCCAGGCCGTGATGCAAGCCCACGAAAACTGGCCCCCGCCGCTTCAGCCGCCGTGGTGAGCGCCGCGCCTACTCTCCCAGCACCCTCAGTTGTTTGCTGGTCACCAGCCACAACAACACGCCGCAGGGCGCGAGGCCGGGTGTGATTTCCAGGCAGGCCGCCCCCGCTTTTTTCAGTTGGGTGAAAACCGTGGTCAAGCCCAGACCATAGGCAATGGCTTCATCCAGATGGGGCGCGTGACCGGTACACAGCACTTCATCCACCTTCAGTTTGGCCAGTTCGGCAAACAGCGCCGCCGGGGGGGCGTCCCACAACAACGCTTTGGTGTTTTTGATTTCCTTTTCGGGAACCCCCAGCACCTGGGCTGCGATTTGCGCCGTCTGACGCGCCCGCAGCCAGGGGCTGCTCAAAATCGCCTGGGGACTCACCCCCAGCGCCTTCAGCCCACGGGCCGCCGCCTGTGTGCGCACCAAACCTTTTTCGGTGAGAAACCGGTCTGCATCGGCGGGGCAGTCCGGGTCTTCCCGGTCTATGGCGATGCCGTGGCGAAACAGCACCAGCCGCACGGTCATTTGCCTTTCAAAAAGGCCCGCATTGTGACGTTGACCGCTTCGGGTTTTTCTTCCTGCACCCAGTGGCCCGCGTCTTCGATGCGGTGGATTTTGAGGTCCGAAACATATTCTTCCAGCCCCTCCAGATTGCCCGGCCCCAGGGCGTTGTCCTGCATGCCCCAGATCACCAGCGTGGGGGTGTGAATGACCTTCGCCTCTTTTTTGGGGTCTTGCCCCTTGAGCAAACCCTTCACCATGGCCTGAAAAGCGGTGCGGTAATACTGCACCATGCATTTCATGGCGCCGGGCTGCATGAACGCCGAGCGGTAATGCTCCAGGTCTTCATCGGTGAACGCCCCCTTGCTGCCGGGCGCGGCGGTGGCCTTGAAGGCCGCCAGGGCCTTGCCATAACGGTTTTCGCTCAGATACAACTCTGGCAACAGCGGCAACTGGAAGAAGAAGATGTACCAACTTTTTTTGAATTGCTCGGGGTTTGAGAACACTTCCCGCGCAAACACCGCCGGGTGGGGCGCGTTGAGGATCACCAGTTTCTCGAGGGTTTCGGGAAACCGCGTGGCGTAATCCCAGGCGATGGCCCCGCCCCAGTCGTGTCCCACCAGCGTCATCTTTTTATAACCCAGGGCCAGCATCAGGGCGTGGGCGTCTTCACACAGCGTGGCGGAGTCGTAACCCTCTTTGGGTTTGTCCGTCAGGTTGTAGCCCCGCATGTCGGGGGCCACCACAAAATAATCCTTTTCAAAAGCCGCCAGTTGATGCCGCCAGCAATGGTGTGTGCTGGGAAAACCATGCAGACACAGCAGCAGGGGTTTCTCGCCCTTTTTGCCCGCCTGCGCCACATGAAACCGGATGCCGTTTGCGCTGATGAAATGTCTGGACATGGCGGCCAGTGTAACATTTGCCTCATGCTCAAAGAGGTCGCCCACTTTTTATCCCACGCGCCTGCCACGCTGCGGCTCAAGGCCCAGCACCCGCAGGAGGACTTGTATGACCTGCTCATGGCCCGCAGCGACGAAGCCGGTTTTGCCCACCACCGCAGCGCCCTGGCCGAGGGGTTGCGGGGCCGCGTGCTGGAGGTGGGCTGCGGCACGGGGCTGATGTTCAGCCACTACCCCGCCGACGTGGTGGTGGACGCCATTGAAACAGACGACGCCTTTCTGGCCAAAGCCCGCGTGCGCGCTGGGCAGAGCACCGCCAGCATCAATCTGCACACAGGCCGGGTCGAGTCACTGCCCTTTGAAGACAGCGCCTTTGACGCCGTGGTGATTTCGCTGGTGCTGTGCAGCGTGCAAGACGTGCCCACCGCCCTGAGCGAGGTGCGGCGCGTGCTCAGGCCCGGCGGCGAGGTGCGCCTGATCGAACACGTGCGCAGCGATGACCCGGTGTCGGGTTTTTTCATGGACCTGCTGAACCCGGTGTGGCTGCACCTCAACGGCCAGGGCTGCCACATGAACCGCCGCACCGAGGCGGTTTTGCGAGAGAATGGTTTTGAACTGCGGGACGTAAGCGCCTTTCAGATTTTCGCCGACGGCCTGCCCGCGTTCCCCATGCGGCGTTTCACCGCCGTGCCGGTGGGTTAATCAACGGGTGTCCGGCCACCCGGCATTGGCTTTTTGAAACAGAGTCTGGGATGATTTGGATGGTGGCTTCCCCCGCGCCGGTCAACAGTCCGCTCTTGCTGCTCGTGGCGACGTTCCGGGCCATCGCCCTGCGTCCCAGGGCGTTTTTCAAAACGCTGGACACCGAAGAGTGGTTCCCGGCCTTTGACTACGCGCTGATCGCCGCCGCCCTGCAGAGCGCCCTCATCACGCTGTTCTGGAACATGGGCAAGTTTTATCTCAGCCCCAAGGCCCCCCTCATGGCCCTGGCCTATTTTGCCCTCAACCTGCTGGTGGGCCTGTGGGCCATCAAGCTCACCGCCGGATTCATCAACCGGGTGTGCGCCTTTTTCAGCGGCGTGAACAACCCCCGGTTTGCCTATCAGGCCACCGCTTATGTTTATGGCCTGTTCGCCTTCTGGCCCATCACCTTTGGCCTTTCGGCCATTTATGGCTACCTGATATATATGGACACGCTGAGGCGGTTTTATGACCTGTCGGTGCTGGAGGTGCTGGTGGCGTGGCTGCTGGCCATGCTGATGCTGGCGGTGTTCTTCTTTTTTGTGGGCATTTGTGTGTGGATCCCCTTCAGTTTCGCCATGACCATCCTGGGCATTGTGCCCAGCGGCTAAAGCGGCCTATTACAGGCCATTTATCAACCCACTGTTAAAAAACCCCGATTTCGGGGTATCATGGTTGAGGCGGATGAGAAGGCAAAAAGCCTCTTTGGGTTATGCGGCGTTCACCCTGATCGAGCTGGTGGTGGTCATGGCCATGCTTTCCACGGTGTCGGTGGCGGTTTATCTGCCCCTGCGCGACGGCATCCGCACCCTGCGCACCAGCCGCCAGTGTCAAGTGGTGCAGGGCCAGTTTGGCGTGGTATTTGACCGCGTGATGCTGGAAATGTCCCAGGCGGGCACGGTGTTGAACGTGGACCCCGGCACCCACCCCGGCGGCGGCGCGGCGGCCTATGGCACGGTAGACGACGGCGATGTCAAATGGTTGACCTATCAAACCCTCAGCGGCAGCCTGCGGCTGGTTTATTACAGCCCGTCGGTGACGGTTTCGGGGGGGGGCGACCTTTTTTATTACGATTTCCCCAGCAACCCAGTCACCGACCCCGGCGGCGTAGCGGCGCATAATACATTCGTTGGCGCCCACACACCGATCACTGGCACCGAGCCTGCCCTGCCCACCGGGGCGCTGCCCCTAGCCCGCAACCTCTATGGATTCGCCATCAACCTGTTTGCCGTGAGCACCAGCGGGTTTGTCAGCGCCAGCCACATCGCCACCGCCGACGTGCTGCGCCTGGAGGCCAAACCCAACGTGCGCGAGTGCGCCACCATGCCCCCCTTGCAGGCCGACATCGCCCTGCGCAACCAGGGCAGGGGGGCGGCCAATCTGGTTATCAGCGAGGTGATGTACGAAACCACCACCGATGACTATGTGGAAATCCTCAACCCCCTCAGCGTGTCGGTGAACCTGAACACCATGATTCTGCACTACACACCGGCCAGCACGGGCGTTTCCATTTCCATTGCCCTGCCCAACCGCACGCTCGAGCCGGGGGAACGCATGATTCTGGCCAACGCGGCGGGCAGCCTGAACCCCGCCAAGCGGTCCTTCCCTGTCACCATGCTCACCAACACGGTGGCCACCAATGGCTCGTTGCCGGCGGACATCGAACGAACTGGCGAGTTTTTGCTGGAGGACCCCCTCAGTGGCGGCTACGACCAGAAAACCTACGGCATGTCCGGCTGCGCCGATGTGGCTTGGCCAGGGGCGGCCAGCGGCTTCACCGCCTGCGAGGATTACATGCGTTATGGCACGCTGGTGTATGAAGACTTTGAATGGGGCAACAACAGCGTGAACCTCAGCCAGTCAGACACACTGGGCAACGCCCACGGCTGGATTCTCTCGGACAGTGGCAGTCTGAGCAGCAGTTATCTGGGCCTCACACACCGGCGTATTGGCGAGACTATTTCTGGCTCTGGCACGTTGCGGGAACAGGCGGTGCTGCTGCCCAGCATTGACGCCAACGGCAACGCCAGCGGCGGTGTGCTGGCCTCGTTTGAGGTAAGCGGCCAGAAAGCCCTGGGCGACCGGTGGTGGCTTGAGAACACGCAGCATCTGGTGCTGCCCGGCGCCCGCACCGTGCGGGTCAAGTTCGCCAACCTGCGGGAGTTTGACGTGGACAACGACGCCGACCGTGAATTCGCCATTGAATACTGCGAAGATTCCAGCGCCTGCTGGAACACGCACGCCGGCGCAGGCTGGACCGCCATCAACGCCGACATCATCACCAACACCACACAGGTCAGCAGCCCCGCCGCCGAAATGCGCGCCCAGCTTGCGCAGGGTTATCACCAGTACGAAGCCAACGTGGCGCTGGGGGCGGGCACTTACAAGTTCCGCATGCGCTTCAAAACCCACACCAATTACGCCACACCGTAGAGCCTGTTTCACAGGTCTCTGCAACCCGACATCGCTCCCTCTCTCCTTTGGGGCTTGTCATTACCTGCAAGTTGGCGTCATTCCCGCATCCCGCAGGGCCTGGGTCACGGCGGCGGTGTCCACACCCGCCGCGCCGGTCTGGGCAAAAGCCGACGAGCCGCCCCCCTTGCCGCCAAAAAGTTCCTTCACCGCCGACAGAAACCTGTCCGCACCAAGGCCCTCTTTTTGCGCAGCCTTGTTGGCCGAAATCACCAGACTCAACAAGCCGCCTTCTTCTGAAAGCTGCGCCAGCACCGTGGCTTCGGCAAGCTGATTCACCGCGCCGCCCATTTCCCGTAAGGCGTCCACCGGTTTGTTTTTCCAGTTCAGGATCACCAGCGTGCCGGGGGTTTTCTGCCGTTCCTTTTCAATGGCGCTCTGCACCTCCATGGGGCGCAGGCGCTTGATTTCCCTGCTGAGCGTTTTCTGTTCTTCACGCAGGGCGATCAGGCGTTCCGGGATTTCCTCTGGCTGGGCCTTGAGTTCTGATTCCAGCACCCTGAGCACCCGCGAGCGGCCCAGCAAAAGCCGCCGCGCCGCTTCGCCCGTCACGGCCTCCACACGGCGAATGCCGCTGCCGATGCTGCCCTCTGCCGTGAAGGCGAACAGGCCGATCTGCTCGATGTTGGCCACATGTGTGCCGCCACAAAACTCCATGCTCAGTCCCGGCACATCCACCACCCGCACCACGTCGCCATATTTTTCGCCAAAAATCATCATGGCCCCGCGCTTTTGGGCGGCCTCGATGTTTTCGACGTGGGTGAAAACCGGCGCGGCGTCGGAGATCGCGCTGTTCACGTCGTCCTCGATGGCGCTGAGTTCTTCTGCCCCCAGGCCCTGATGGTGGCTGAAGTCGAACCGCAGTTTGTCGGGGCCGACATAACTGCCCGCCTGCTGCACGTGGTCTCCCAGGTGGCGGCGCAGCGCGGCGTGCAGCAGGTGGGTGGCGGTGTGGTTGGCCTGGGTGCTGCGCCGGTGCGCGGCGTCTACCTTCAGCACCAGATTTTCGCCCGTCTTCACCACGCCGTCTTTCACGTGCAGGCCGTGCAGCACCAGTTTGTCCACGGCTTTTTTGACGCCGGTGAGTTCCACCACGGCGCTGTCGTGGTGCGCCGTGGCCACGTCGCTCGCCTGACCCCCGCTTTAGGCGTAACAGGGCGTGGCGTCCACCACCGCCCAGCCGTTTTCACCAGCGTTCAGGGCGTCCGCCGGTTTGCCGTCTTTGATCAGCGCCAGCACACGGGCCTCGCCGCTCAGCGTGTCATAACCGGTGAAGCGTGTTTCGCCGTGGCGGCGCAGCAAATCGCCCAGCAGTTCCGCCCCTTCGTCAAACAGCGCCTCGCGCATCACGCTGGCGGCGCGGGCGCGCTCGCGCTGCTGTGTCATGGCGGCCTCAAAACCGGCCAGGTCCACCGACTTGCCTTCTTTCTCCAGCAATTCCTGCGTCAGCTCCAGCGGAAACCCAAAGGTGTCATAGAGCGAAAAAGCCTTTTCGCCCGACAGTTCCCCCCCCGCCGAAAGCGCGGCGGCCTGATGGTGAAACAGGTCCAGCCCCCGGCGCAGGGTGCTGAGAAAACGGTCTTCTTCACTCGCCAGCGCACGGGTGATGGCCTGCTGGCGGGTGACGAGTTCACGGAAGTGCCCGCCCATGTTCTTGACCAAAGCGGGCACCATCTGGCAGAGCACCGGCTCGCGGGCGCCCAGTTGATAGGCCTTGAGCACCGCCCGGCGGATGATGCGACGCAGGAGATACCCCCGGCCCTCGTTGGTGGGAATCACACCATCGGCGATGAGAAACGCTGCGCCCCGCAGGTGATCGGCCATCACCCGCAGCGCCACGTCGGTTTCGCCGTCCTGGCCATAGGCCGCCCCCAGGCGCTGGCAGGCGTCTTCAATCAGCACCATGAACAGGTCGGTTTCATAGTTGGTGGCCACGCCGTTCAGCACACAGGTCACGCGTTCCAGTCCCATGCCGGTGTCGATGTTCTTGCTGGGAAGGGGACTGAGGTTGTCCGGCGGCGGCCCCTTGCGCAGGTTCTGCATGAACACCAGATTCCAGATTTCCAGAAAACGGTCGTCGTCTTTCTCCACTGTGAAGTTTTTGTCTCCCCAGGTGTCCGCCGGTCCCATGTCCACAAAAATTTCGCTGCACGGGCCGCAAGGGGCGGTG
>CAYJOG010000129.1:3073-7525 GCA_964371695.1 uncultured bacterium | reverse complement strand
CTGGCCTGCCAATCCTGTTTGAAAACAAATCTTCATTCGTTTTCAAACAGGCTCTAAAAGCCGGACCATCGGCAAACTGCCTACACCCAATCCCCAGCCACTTCATGGCCGACAAGCCGCTACAATCCGCCGGTGCTGCCTGTCAAAAAACGTCTGGGACTGACTGAGGTTTTTGCCCGCCAAGGGGGCTTTGCCCCCGCTGGCGGTGAGTTAATAAAGTCCAGGAGGGGCTTAATAAACAGGTTCTTGGGCCTGATGCTTGGGCTGTTTTGTCTGGCCCTGCCCGCAAGCGCCCAGACCGAGCCGGGGCGTGTGAACCACAACACCTGGCTCACCCACTTGGACAACGGCCTGGTGGTGATCTTCCGCCACGTGCCCGGCGCGCCTGCCCTCAGCCTGCGGGCTTTTGTGCGCAGCGGCAGCGCCAACGAGGGGGAATATCTGGGCACGGGCATCAGTTATGTGCTGGAGCGTGTGGTGCTGGGGGGCAGCACCGAGCACGAAACCGCCGCCGACATGCTCAAAAAACTGCGGGCCGCCGGGGCGGTGACCGACAGCTACACCACCAAAAACGCCACGGTTTTTCACATGCTCACCCCCGCCGAGCACGGCCAGACCGCCTTTGCCCTGCTGTCGCAATGGTTGTTCGCCTCGCGCCTGAAACCGGATGAAGTCGCGGGAGCGGTGCAGTCCATCGCCGGGGAACTCACGGCCATGACCACCAACGAAGACGCACGCCTGCAGGACCTTTTTTACAAGACGCTGTTCCAGACCCATCCGGTGCGTTATCCCGTGATGGGGGCGCTGGAGCCTCTCAAGAGCCTGGACACCATCGCCCTGATTGGCCATTACAAGCGGCACTATGTGCCCAGCCGCACGGTGGTGGTGGCGGCGGGAGATTTTTCTGGGGGCCTCAGCCGCTGGGCAGCCACAGCCCGCGCCACTTTTGGCGCCGCCACGGGCCGGGCCGAGCCTCCCACGCTGGTTCCCCGCGAGCCGCGCCCCTTCAGCCCCCGCAATCTGGAACTCATCACCACCGCCCCCGGCAGCCGCCTGCTGCTGGGCTGGCACACCAGCGGCAGCGACGAAGAAGGCTCTGACGCCTTTGCCCTGGAGGTACTCACCGCCCTGTTGAGCAACAGCCAACAGGGGCTGCTGGGCAGTCAGGTGCTGCCCGCCATCGTGCGGGTCAACACCCATCACCTCATGCCCGCCCAGGGGGTGAGCGCTCTGGTGCTCAGCGCCGAGCTTGCGGGCGACAGCACCGATGCGTTTCTGGCCAAGGTGTATGGCCAGTTGGGCAAACTCAAGCAGGGCCAGATCAGCGCCGAGGTGCTCAAAGGGGCCAAGCGGCAGTTGATTTCGCAACTGGCCCTGTCGCAGATGGAGGCCGCCGCCATCACCGACCGCGTGGGCAACGACTATCTGCGCACCGGCGACCCGGCCTTTGAAGAGGTCTTCCGCCGGGGCGTGGAAATGGTGAGCGCGCAGGACATCGCCCGCGTGGTGGACCGCTACCTGCTGGCCCGCCGCCAGACCCTGGTGATGCAGCGCCCCGGCAAAAATCTGCTGGAGCCGGAAACCCGGCCAGACCCCTCGCCGGTGCTGGTGGAAAAACTCAAAAACGGCCTGAAGGTGCTGGTGCGCCCCACCCCCGGCGCCCAGGTGGTGAGCCTGCACCTGTTTGCGCGGGGCGGTCTGTCTCACGAAACACCCGCCACCAGCGGCTTGTTTCGCCTGTTGAGCCGCACCCTGGCCAGGGGCAGCGCCAAACACGATGAAGAAGCGATCCGCCAGACCCTCACGCGCCTGGGTGCGCAACTGGAAACCAGCAGCGGCCACCACGCCCTGGGGCTTTCGCTGACGGTGGTGAAAGACGACCTGCCCGAGGCGCTTGCGCTGTTGCGAGAACTGGTGCAGGAACCGGCCCTGGGCGCCGCCACCATAACCGCCGCCCGCGAAGAACTGAACGACGAACGCAAAGCCCAGGAAAACGACTGGCGTGTGATGGCCATGAAAACCCTGCGGGCGCATTTGTGGCGCGAGCACCCCTTCCGCCTCGATATTTCCGGCGCGGCAGAGTCCCTGAAAAATCTTGACACAGCCAAACTGCGTGAGGCCGCCCGCAAACATCTGGTGGCGGGCAACATGCTGGCGGCGGTGTATGGCGACGTAGACACCCGCACCCTGCTGCCCATTCTGGAAAACTCGCTGGGCAAACTGCCTCCCGGCCCCGCCGCGCCCCTGGCCCCCGCTGCCGAAACCCGCAACGAAGAAACCCCCTGGCCCATGGAAGGCCCGGCGGGGCACGTCATCCACGGCCTGGGTTTTCTCTCGCCGGGGCTGGCCCACAAAGACCTCGCGGCAGTGAGTGTGCTGGCGGCCCACCTGGGGGGCGTGGGCGGCGTAGAGGGTCTGTTGCAGGAAAAACTCGTGTCGGCCACCCCCCAGGCGGCGGACATGGCCCAGGCCGAAGTGCAACCGGCCCTGGGTCAGGGAGCGCTGCTCATGGTGTTTCACACCACACCGGCCAAAAAGAAACTCCTTGAAAAAATCCTGACCGGCGAGCTGGAAAATCTCAAAACCACCCCCCTGGCTGAAGACCGCCTGAAAGAAGTCAAGGAAACCCTGCTGGCCCTGCGCCGACAGGGGCAGATGGCGCTGCCCGATCAGGCCCGCGCCGCCGCCATAGACGACCTGTTGGGCCTGGGGGCGGATTATGACCAGCGCGTGGGCGCGGCCATCTCGGCGGTCACCTCCGGCGACGTTGAGCGCGTGGCCCGTGAAACCCTCAAAAACCCCGTGGTGCTGTGGGTGACACCCTAGAGCATTTTCGAAGTCGATGTAGACCACCCGCCAATGGTGGCGACACCCGTGGCCAGAGGCCAGGGATGGCCGTTTCCGCCGCCGGTGAAGCACGGTGGGGGCTTGCAGAAAGGCTTGTTCCAACAAATATATTCGCTCAATGCAACCTTTTTTGGGTCGGGCTGAGCCGTGCGGCGTTGTTCGCAAGGTTTCACGGATGAAACCGGCGAACCAGAAAATATAAGCAGGGCTGGCTCTTTTTGCCTCGCGGCCAAGTGCCCTTTCTTGTCTTAATTTACTATGAATTTGCTCTAAAACGGGAGTTGGTAAAAGAAACTGCCCTGCCCCCCCCCGCCGTCATTCCTCCGTTTTGCCCGCCAGCAGCGTGAGTTTTTTCTCGGCCAGATAACGGGCCACGCGGTCGCCTGCTTTTTCTTCCACCAACAGTTCATATCCCCCGGCCTCGGTGCCCTGCACCTTCAGCACGTTGCCGATGCGCCCCAGGGGCCCCAGGTGGCTGGCTTCATCAGGTTGCAGCAACACGGTGTATCGCCCCAGGCCGCCAAAAAGTTTCTGCTCCACCAGCGTGCGCAGGGTGTCCAGGCCTTGGCCCGTGAGGGCGCTCACCAGCACTTCGTTGTCGGGGTTCAAAGACCACGCCGGCGGCGGCTCGGCCAGGGTGTCGGCCTTGTTGCGCACCAGCACCAGCCGCGCCGTGTCCACGCCCACGTCCTTGAGAATGCTCTCTGTCACAGCCTGACGGGCCTCTGCCCGTTCGTCGCTGGCGTCGAGCACGTGCAGCACCAGGTCCGCCTCTGCCGCCGAGGCCAGGGTGCTCTTGAAGCTGGGCACCAACTGGGTGGGCAACTGGTCTATGAAACCCACCGTGTCGGTGAACACCGCCCAGTGGCGGGGCGAGAGATTCACGCGGCGGCTCAGGGTGTCCAGCGTGCTGAAGAGTTCGTCTTTCACGTGTACGTCGCGGCCGCTCAGGGCGCGCAGCAGGCTGCTTTTGCCCGCGTTGGTGTAACCCACCACCGCCACGATGGGGAAATCCCGTGGCTCAATGGCGCGGGTTTTGCGGGCGCGGTCAATGTCCTTGAGTTTTTCTTCCAGCCGGTGAATGCGCAGGCGGATGAGGCGTTTGTCGGTTTCCAACTGGGTTTCGCCGGGGCCGCGGGTGCCCAGGCCGCCAAACTGCTCGCTGAAGTGCGACCACAAACCCGTGAGGCGCGGCAGCAGATAACGCAACTGGGCCAGTTCCACCGCCACGGCGGCCTCGCGGGTGCGGGCGTGCTGGGCGAAGATGTCCAGAATCACACCGGTGCGGTCCAGCACCTTCACGTTCAGGGCTTTTTCCAGATGCCGCACCTGGGCGGGTGAAAGCAGGCGGTCAAACACCACCCCCTGCACTTCGGTGGCCGCCACCAGGGCCTCCAGCTCGGTGACCTTGCCTTTGCCGATGACACTCACCGGGTCTACCTTGGGCCGCCGCTGCACCAGCGTGTCGGCCACGGTCACCCCCAGTGTGCCCAACAGGCGTTCCAGCTCGGCCAGCCGGTCGGCCAGTTCATAAGGAGACTGATCGGCTGTCTGGCAACCGACGAGAATGACGGATTCTGGAGAAGGCAACGACAACAGACCGGA
>CAYJOG010000129.1:0-3063 GCA_964371695.1 uncultured bacterium | reverse complement strand
GCGTATTCGGGCGCGATGGTGGTGGTTAAAAAAACACAGGCCACGCCTTCTGGAAATCTTTGCACCCGAAAAAAGACGATGGCTCCATTCAGCAATGTCCCCCACACGTCCTTCTGGTCGTCTACCTTGAAGGTTTTTTCAATGCGCAGGGCAAGCTCATCCGCCGTCTCAAAATCGCGGTACTCAAGCTGTTTGATGAACTCGGCGATGGAACCCCGGCCAGCGTCACCAAGGTGGGCCAAGCTTTTTTCAAACGGCGTGGTGTAATAGATTTTCATTGGTCCCGCCTTTTGATGACGGCCCACAGGCCATCCAGGGTCTTGATTATAGCCGGAGCCTGAGGATCCGCCAAGTCAAGCCCCTGAAATCCAGCAATGACTTTTTCATAACCGGCTTTGACAACTGCGCCGTCCAGGGATTTGACTTCTTTTTCAAGCTGCTCCCTTTTCTTCGCATCGCTGCCAGCCCAAAGGCTCAAGCACAGGGAAACAGCGGCCATGACAACGATGAAAATCCAGTCAGAGTCAGGTGCGTTTTTGCCCCGTTGGAGCGCAAATACACCCAACGTGAGGGCGTAGGGAAGAAAATGGGAGACAAACTTCAGAAACGCAGTTTTTTTCATGTCGGTCAATATTCTGTGCGGCCGTCCCAGTCCTGAACGCCCTCCACCGTGCCGGGGGCGGGGGCGTAAACCAGATTGTGCAGGGTGCTGACATAAAGCGCGCCGCTCGCGTGGCAGCGCACCGTGGCCATGTCGCCGGTGGCGGTGTCCACCACGTCATAGTTCCAGCCCGCATTGCTGCGGCACACGGTGGCGGCCACCTGGACCATGCGCTCGGCGCTCATCAGCGTCACACCGGGGGGCAGGGCCACGTGAAACACCTTCTTGAGCTGGTTCTCGGTGAGTTCCACCGCCAGCACCCGCGCCCCCAGGCCAGCCCAGGTGTTGAGGGTGGGGTGGCTCCAGGCGGCGGGCAGGCGCACCACGTCGGGCGACACCACCTCGCTGGGTTTCAGCCGGGCAAAAAATCCGTCAAAACTCACGGCGAAGCTGCGGCGGTCCACTGCGGCCGTGCCAAAGGGTTTGCCCGGCGCGCCATAAAGGCGGCAGGCTTTGTCCGGGCCGTTGAGCAGGGTGAAGCCCCAGGCCCCGGCGGTGTAACTGTGGCGGGGGCTGAGCAACACACACTCCGGCGCCACGCCCAGTTGTTTGCGGAAACCCACGAGGTCCTGATACACCTGCCAGCGGGCGGGGCTTTCAAACCGCGTGAGCGCCAGGGCGGGCGCGCCGTGAAGCGCCAGCAGCAGCGCCAGAGCGCACAGGCCATGGAGGGAACCCCGGCATTTTTTCAGCAACAGGCCAGATGACACGAAGGGAGTTTATCTCACCATCATGGCGCGGGCCACCGTGCGCATGGTTTCTGAGCCCAGCAGCACTTCGGTGAGGGCCAGGGCAAAGGCCATGGCCGCGCCGGGGCCGTTTGCGGTGAGAAAGGGCGCGTCCACCACCACGGGGTTGTCCACCCAAAGCGCGCCGGTCATTTGGTCTTTCACCGAAGGATGACAGGTGGCCCGGCGCTGATTCAGCAAACCCGCCCCTGCCAGCACCGAAGGCGCGGCGCAGATGGCCCCCACCCACCGCCCCGCCGCCGCCTGGGCTGCGGCCAGTTCCAGCAGGTGGGGGGTCTGGGCCAGCAAGGGCGTGCCGGGGCCGCCGGGCAACACCAGCAGGTCATGTTTTCCGCGCCGGGCTTTTTCCCACGGCAGGTCGCATTGCAGGGTGATGTGGTGGGAGCCGGTGCGCTCAAGACTGTCGGTGGTTTGCACTGGCCCGGCCGCCGCCGTGGTCACGTCCACACCCGCCCGGCGCAACACATCCACCACCGCCACCGCTTCGATTTCTTCAAAACCATTCACCAAAGGCACCAGGGCGGTGGGCATGGGGGTATTGTGGTCGAATGGTCAGTATTAAGCCAAGGGATTCAGGCGTGTTGGGTTCCCGTGGTCACTCCACCTGTTTGGCCAGATGGGAACTGGTGGAGACGATGGGGATGGTGATGTGGTGCGAGGCGGTGCTGGGGAACACCGAGCCGTCCATTACCCACAGGTTTTTTGCGCCGCGCACCTGACCTTTCAGGTCCAGCACCGTTGTCGCCGGGTCTTTGCCCATGCGGCAGGTGCCCTGGGGGTGGGGGCTGATGAGCCTGGGCAGGGCCATTTCCGGCAGGGCGCTTTCAACGGCCTTGAGGGACTCAATCCGTGTGTAACGCCCCTTGACGGGCAGATACACCGCCAGGGCACCCGCGTCGAAATGCAGTTGCGAGGCGCTCACCACGGCCTTGCGGGCGCGCTCCAGCACGTCGGGTCGGCAGGTGTAATGAATCACGCTGCGGCGGCCCTTGAAGGTGATGTAGCCCGTGGGGCGGTCGGGCATCAGCAGCAGCGTCATGCCCATGTGGTTGAACAGGTTCATCAGGTTCTGGTGTTCCTGGCCGTGAAAGGGAATGCTGCTGGCCATCATGCCGGGGTGGCTGAACACCGGCTCCAGGCGGTATCCCCCCAGGCCGGTGTCGGGGTCTTCGATGTCAAACTCGCTGATAAACACCGACTGGGGAACGCCCCGGTAACTTTTCATTTCTTCTTTGTAATGGCCAAAGATGGGCAGGTGGGGTTGCAGGGTCAGGTTCTGCCCCAGCGCCGGGTGTTTCACGCCCGACCGGTACAGCACACCCGGCGAATGAATGGTGCCCGCGCTCACGATCACGCGGGGGGCCTTCACCACAAACCGTCCGCCCGGCTCGCGGGGCGTGCCCGGCTCCAGCAGCACACCCTCCACCCCTTTTGCCGCGCCTTTTTCCAGCAGAACCCTGTCCACCAGCGCGCCGGTGAGAATCTCTGCCCCCAGCGACACGGCTTTGGGCAACAGGTTGAGCATCACGCCCCGTTTGGCGTCGTAATGACACCCCACCATGCAAAAACCGCTGCCGATGCAGCCGGTGCGGAAGTTGTTGAACACGTCGCCCTTCCAGCCCCGCGCCCTGGCCGCCGCCAGAAACGAACTGT
>CAYJOG010000128.1:6728-7547 GCA_964371695.1 uncultured bacterium | reverse complement strand
GGGAGAGGGCAAAAGATGTCCCTCCCGCCAAGACCATGTGAAATCCAACCCCTAAAGTGAGCAGCGATGGACAAGACGCCTGTAGTAACCGCTGACTTTGTGCCGACACCCAGCCGCCGACTTCCTGTCTTTACGCCCCGGCGGTGCGGCGTTTGCGCGAGAACAGGCTGCTCAGCAGGCGCACCACGGCGTTGACCAGCGTGATGAGCAGGCACATGGCGGCGGCGGCCTGTCGGTCGCCCGCGTCTTCCATCTTCACCACGCTCACCGAGGCCAGCACCAGGGCCGGACTCACCAGGAAAATCACCGCCGACACCGTGGTGAGCGCGCTGGTGAAAAAATAGAGCGCGGTCTCCACCAGAGCGGGCCACGACAGCGGCAGACTCACCCGCCAGAAGGTGACCCAGAACGGCACCCCCAATGATTCCGCCGCCGCCTCATAGGCGTTGTCCAGTTGTTTGAGGGCCGTGGTGCAGGTGAAAAACGCCACGGTGTAAAAGTGGGCGATGTTGCACAGCACCAGCAGCGCCATGCCGCCATAAAGCCCCGTAAAGGGATTGGGCAAAAACGACAAACCCGGCAGCGGCAGTTTCTGGCTGTTGAAAAACAGGATGTAGGCCAGCCCCAGCACCAGACCCGGCAGCGCCAGGGGAATCAGCCCCACGCCATAGGCGAGTTTTTTGAGAAGGCCAAATCCCCGACCTTTTTCGATGAGATAGGCCCCGCCAAAAACAAGGATCGTGCCCGCCACTGCTGTGAGGGCTGACATGCGGATGCTGTTGAAAAATGCGTTGTAACCGCCGGACTGCCCCTGAAAGG
>CAYJOG010000128.1:0-6718 GCA_964371695.1 uncultured bacterium | reverse complement strand
CCTGAAAGGTGTAGTGCCTGAGCGTGGGGGAAAGATCGTAGGGCCAGCTTTTGGCCAGCGACACCAGCAGCCCCGCCAGCAGCACACCCAGCAGAGACAACGCCACCAGCCCGCAGAACAGCAGCAGCAGACCGTCGCGCAGCTTGTGGGGTTTGGGAGCCAGGGCCACCGCGCCGGGGGTCATGGCGGCGGACTGTTTTTTCTGCGCCCATTGATCCAGAAAAAACGCCCCCAGGGCGGGCAAAAGCAGCACCACGCTCACCGTGGCCCCCATGTTGAAGTTCTGTTGGCCAATGACCTGTTTGTAGATTTCCGTGGCCAGCACCGGGGTGTTGCCCCCCACCACCTTGGGGCCGCCAAAGTCGGTGAAGGCCAGTGTGAAACACACCACGCCCGCGCCCATCAGGCCATAACGCACACCGGGCAGCGTCACCGTGACAAACTGCCGCCAAGGCCCCGCCCCCAACATGCCGCTGGCTTCATAAAGGCGTCCGTCGGTGAGGCGCAGGGCCGTGGAAATGAGCAGCACCGCCTGGGGAAAGGTGTAGAGGAACTCCACCAGCACAATGCCCAGAGGGCCATAGAGCGGCAGGGTGAGTCCGGCGCGGGTGGCCACGCCCTGGTTGCCAAACAGCGCCACCAGACAAATGCCGTGCAAGAGCGTGGGGCCAAACAGCGGGGCCATGGCCACGCCCCGCCAGAAACCCGGTGCGGGCAGCCGGGCGCGGGTGAGCGCATAGGCATACACAAACCCCAGGCCCACCGCCAGCACAGCAGAAACCGCAGAGAGCCACAGGCTGTTGAAAAGCGAGGCGAACAGCGCCGGTGAGCGGGCATAGGCGGCGAAGTTCGACAACCCCACAAACTGGCCGTCCAGGCCCTGTGTGCTTTTGACCACCACCTGCCACAGCGGCAGCAGCACCATCACCAGCAGCAGGGCAAAAACCACCACCAGCAGACCGGCGCGCACCAGGGCGCTTTGGTTGCCGGGGAGTTTGCGCACAGCGGGGCTCATGGTGTTTCGGCGAACACCCGCAGGTCTTCGGGGGGCAGTGTGATTTTCACGGTGGCCCCTTCCTGATGCAGTTCGGGGCTGGTGCGGGTTTCGCCGATGTCGATGGCCAGCGATTGCCCCTGCCCCAGCACCAGTCGCACCCGCCAGCCGCTGCCCCGATATTCCGCGTCGGCCACGGTGGCGCTCAGGGTGTTTGGCCCCGTCGGCGCGCCCAGTTGCACCAATTGGGGGCGGATGGCCAGCGTGACGGCCTGACCGCTGGGCAGGTCACTGGCAGCCTGAAGATTTTCTGTGCCCAGGGTGTAATGGCCCCCGCCGTTGCTGGTGGCCTTCAAAAAGTTCATGGCCCCCACAAAATCGGCCACAAACAGATTTTTGGGGGCGTCATAAAGCGCCGTGGGGGTGTCCACCTGCACCAGCACACCGTGGTCCATCACGGCGACGCGGTCCGAAAGCCCCAGGGCTTCCTCCTGATCGTGGGTCACCATCACGGTGGTCACGCCCAGGCTTTTTTGCAGGTGGCGCAACTGTTCGCGCAGCGACTGGCGCACCTTGGCGTCGAGTGCGCTCAGAGGCTCATCCAACAGCAGCAGGGCAGGCTCCGGCGCCAGGGCGCGGGCCAGGGCCACCCGCTGCTGCTGACCGCCGGAAAGCTGGGCCGGGTGTTTGTCCGCCGCGTGTTCCAGACCCACCAGCCGCAGACAGGCCAGGGCGCGCTCGCGTTTTTGTTCTTTCGAGCCGGGTTTGACATACAGGCCATAGGCCACGTTCTGGATGGCCGTGAGGTTGGGGAAAAGCGCGTAGGACTGGAACACGATGCCAAAGCCTCTGGCGGGGGGCGGCAGGCGGGTGATGTCGCGCCCCTGATGCGCCAGCACACCGGCGGTGGGCTGCTCCAGGCCCGAAATAATGCGCAGCAGCGTGGTTTTGCCGCAACCCGAAGGCCCCAGCAGGCACAAAAACTCACCCTGCTCCACCGTGAGGTGAATGTCCCTGAGCGCCTGAAAAGCGCCAAAGTTTTTTTCGATGCCTTTCAGGTCCAGACAGGGTGCGGCCATGGTTATTCCTTGGCGGCGCTTTTGCCGTCGTAGCGTTTGGTCCATTCCTCCAGCAGGCGGGGGCGGTTTTCGGCGGCCCAGTCAAAATCGTTTTTGCCCAGTTGCGCCGCCGGGTCTGCGGGATACCCTTCCGGCGCTTTGGCCGCGCCCTTCAGGCCCAGCACGGCGGCGTTTTCGCCATAGAGCTTCATGGCGCTCTCGTTGATGGCCCAGTCCAGAAAGGTTTTGGCGGTGGGGTTGATTTTTGGTTTTTTGACAAGGCCGTTGGCTTCCACGTCCCAGCCGCTGCCCTCTTCGGGCAGGATGACTTCAATGGGCTGGCCCTCGGCTTTTTGTTTGAAGCCCCGGTAATCAAACGACACACCCACGGCATATTCCCCCGCCCCCGCCATCTTGCAGGGCTGCGAGCCGCTGTGAACGTATTGGGCGGTGTTTTTGTGCAGACCGTCCAGCACGGCCCAACCTTTGTCTTCGCCCAGGGTCTGCAAAATACCCGACACCGTCATGAAGCCCGTGCCCGACGACGCCGGGTTGGGGCTGACCACCTGACCCGCCAGTCTTGGGTCCGCCAAGTCGGCATAGGACTTCGGAATGGGCAGGTTTTTGTTTTTGACCTCGATGGTGTTCACACAAAAGGCCGTCATGAAGGCGTCGTTGCCCGTCCACAGCGGTGGGTTCGTTTTGTCGCGAAAGCGGGGGTCCAGTTTGTCCAGCCCCTTGGGGGCATAAGGAGACAGGATGCCCTCGCGCTTGGCGGTGAGCATTTCTGTGAGCGCAATGCCCCACAACACGTCGGCGCGGGGGTTTTCTTTTTCGGCCAGCACCTTGGCCATGATCACGCCGGTGGAATCCCGCTGCACGGTCACCGTGATTTCCGGGTGCTGTTTCTGGAAGTCCTCAAGAAACGCCGGGTACTGGTCGTCTTCATAAGCGGTGTAAACCAGAAGCTCCTGGCCGCCCTGTTTGCCGCCGCTGCAACCAGCCGCCAGCAGGGGCAGGCCCAGGCCAAGGGCGCAGGCGGCGAGCGCGCGGCGCGCCGACCAGCGGGAGGGGGAGAGGGGGTCCGTTTGCATGGTGTCCAAGGGTGCGCGCCTATTGTTGCTTTTTCGTGAAGACAAAGCCAGCCGGGAAAGCATCTGGCCCGGTGTGGTTAGACTGCCCTCATGCTGAAACTGGAAAACATTGATCTGGTTGTGTTTGACATGGCGGGCACCGTGGTGGACGAAGGCGGCGTGGTGTATCAAACGCTGGACCGCATTCTGCGCCACGAGGGGGCCAGCTACAGCGCAGAAGATTTCAACCACTGGCACGGGGCCAACAAGGTGGAGGTGGTGCGGCATTTTCTGCAAGGGGGCAAAGCGCCAGAGGCGGAAGTGGCGCGGGTCTATGGCCGGTTTCAGTCGGAACTGAACGACGCCTATTTCGGCCCCGCTTCTCCTGTGAAACCCATCCCCGGCGCAGTGGCGTGTTTTGACCGCCTGCGGGCCGCCGGTGTGAAGGTGGCGCTGGACACGGGTTATCCCCGCCCGCTGGCACAGGCCCTGGTGGACCAGAACGGTTTTGGCCCCCACATAAACGCCCTCATCGTGAGCGAAGACGTGGGCGCGGGGCGGCCTTTTCCTTACATGATCCATGCCCTGATGAAACAACTGGGACTGATGGACGTGCGGCGCGTGGCCAAGACGGGGGACACGGCGCGGGACATGGAAGAAGGCGTGAACGCCGGTTGTGGTCTGGTGGCGGGGGTGCTTTCCGGCGCGGATGACGCGGCCACACTGCGGGCGGCGGGGGCCCACGTGGTGATTGGCAGCGTGGATGAAATCACGGCCTAAACTAAACCCGCCATGGACCTCTCGCACATTCCCGAAAACCCCTATCTGTTGCTCACCCCCGGCCCCCTCAGCACCAGCAAAG
The DNA here is from genome assembly GCA_964371695.1 of uncultured bacterium. Taxonomy (GTDB): domain Bacteria; phylum CAYJOG01; class CAYJOG01; order CAYJOG01; family CAYJOG01; genus CAYJOG01. Next base: position 2,731 of record CAYJOG010000128.1, on the reverse strand, counting down.
GCGTGCGCGCCGCCCTGCTGCGCGACTGGTGTACCTGGGACGACGACTACAACGCCATCGTGCAGGACATCCGTGCGCGTCTGGCGGCCCTGGCCAGCGGGCAGGCTGGTTACACCGCCGTGTTGTTGCAGGGCAGCGGCAGTTTTGCCGTCGAGGCCACTATCCATTGCGCCATCGGGCCAGACGACAAACTGCTGGCGCTGAGCAACGGGGCCTATGGCGCGCGTCTGGCCGAGATGGCCCGGCGGCTGTGCAAAAAGCTGGTGGTGCTGGAATCCCCCGAAACCCAGCCGCCTGACCTGACCCGTCTGGACGAAACCCTGGCGGCGGACCCCGCCATCACCCACGTGGCCATGATTCACTGCGAAACCACCACGGGCCTGCTCAACCCGGTGGACAAAGTGGGCGAAATCGTCAAACGCCATGGGCGGCTGTTCATTCTGGACGCCATGTCCAGCTTCGCGGGCATCGAAATGGATCAGGCGGAAGTGGGGGCGGATTTTCTGATTTCCAGCGCCAACAAGTGCATTCAAGGAGTGCCGGGTTTTGCTTTTGTGCTGGCGCAGCGCGAACAGATGGAAAAACTGAAGGGCCGGTCGGCCTCGTTGTGTCTGGACCTCTACGATCAGTGGCACACCATGGAAACCCAGGGCGGCAAATGGCGTTACACCTCACCCACCCACGTGGTGCGGGCCTTTGCCCAGGCCCTGCTGGAGCTGGACGAAGAAGGCGGCGTGGCGGCCCGCGCCGCCCGTTACCGGCAAAATCACCGCACGGTGGTGGATGGCCTGCGGGGGCTGGGCTTCAAAACCCTGCTGCCCGACGAATATCAGTCCCCCATCATCACCACGTTTCTTTACCCCGACGCACCGGATTTCACGTTCAAACGCTTTTACCTGCTGCTCAAAGAAAAAGGCTTCGTGATTTATCCGGGCAAGGTGAGCCAGGCCGACACCTTCCGCATTGGCCACATCGGCCATGTGTTCCCGGCAGACAACCAGCGGCTGGTGCAGGCTGTTTCGGAATGTTTGTTCTGGCGTGATTAGCGGGGTGTTGATAAACACCCTGCTAGTCTGAACACCATGGACCCCTTGCCACCACCTGTCCTGGAAGACTCTCCTACAGAGCCTTTTCTGAACAAGGCAAGGCTGACGCAGTATCTCAGCGCCCAAAACAGGATGGATATCTTGTCGCTCGCATTCTCAATGCTGGTAGTTATTTTTAATAATACCAACCCTTTGCCCGGCATTTTGCCTTGGCTCCTTGTTGCTCTGGCCCTGTTGAGTGGCCCGGCAGGTGTTTTTTGGTCCCATTTCCAGCGCAAGGGCAAAGGGGCCAGACAGGTCAAACAGGAGTTGATGGACCATCTGGCTCAAAATCATCGTCTGCCGGCAAACTTTGGTGGGCAATTTGTAGGTTTTTGCCCGGTCAATCAGTTCAGAACGTATAACGGTTGGGCAGTAGAAGACCTGGGTTTTTTGCAGGTTTTTGGCCCCTGGCTGGTGTTCATAGGAGACCGACACGCCTTTGCCCTGCACCAGCAGCAGGTGCTGGGTGTGGGGTGGGGTTTCAAGATGCCCGATTATTTCTCCAAACCCTTGGTGTGTCTGCGGGTGCAGCAACCAGACCACGAAAGGGAAATCTGTTTTTTTTCCAGCGAAGGCAGCGGTAGTGCAAAAAAAAATCACATGGAGCAACAGCATCTGCATCAGGTTCTGAAAGAGTGGCAGGCGACTGAGGTCCCACCCATGGAACTCCCGCGCCCCTTTGGCGCGGGGCCGCTGCCGCCCCCTCTTTTGGGCAGCATTCACCCAAGCAAGGCAAAACTGATCATGTTTTGGTTTTTGAACTTGCTTTTGAAATGTGTGTCTTTAATTCCTGCCATTTTCATTATCGGCATTCACAAGCTTAGGGTGGGGCTCGTACCCTCAAATTGGGCATGGATTTTCATGGCAGGTTTGGTGGGTCACCTGTTTATTCTTTGGCCCATTCTTCTGTGGCGGGAAAAGGGCAGGCCATGAGGTTTTTGAAACAAAAAAAAGACGAGCCTTCGCCCGTCTTTTAACTGTGTATGGTGGGGTTATCCCTCCGGCTATGCCTGATAGCAAGCTGTGTGCCAAGCCGGAAATAAGTTTTTCAGGAGGGCGGCAGCCGGTTTTTGCTGGTTTTGACCGCTGTTGGCTCCATTTGGGGGATAAAGCGTTCGTTTTGGCGCTGCAACAGGTGTGGCGGTCGCGCCACAAGTGTTTGCGCAACAGGTAACAGCCAGCGATCTGGGATATTAAAGAGGGGCGCAGCGCGCCCCCGGCAGCGTGAACCAGCAGCACATGGGCCGCGTGACGCCCATCACGTCATTCACCCGTTTGCTCATTTGCATTGAACACCACCTGGGTTAAACTTGTGCTCAATCACCAACGGAAGACGTGTGTTTTTCGGCGGCCCTATTGCCGGTGCAAACGTTTTCAAACCAGCCAGGAGGAACCCCGTCCGCATGTTCAGGAAACTTCTTTCCGTCCGACTCACCGCCTTGACAGCCTGTGCTCTCAGTCTCGCCACCTTGGCGGGCTGCGGCACCGGGCGGCGCAACCCCATCCCCTCCGGCTCCGTCAGCGGCGGCCTGTTTGTAAACGCAGGCACCGTGGCGGGTCGCGCAGCCAGCGCCACGCTGGTGCCCCTCTCGGGCGCCACCATCACGCTGGCCAAAGCCGCGGCGGCGGGCAGTTGCACCGGC
>CAYJOG010000127.1:0-7565 GCA_964371695.1 uncultured bacterium | reverse complement strand
GCAGGTTGGCCTCCACCCGCTGGCACAACACCCGCTGGGTTTCTTCATCCATCAGATCCGGGTTGACCATGAGGCGGGCGAACACCAAAGGCTCACCGGTGCGTTCGCGCCACAGGCTGGCGAGGTCCACATGACTGCGGCCCGCCAGCACCAGCCGCAGGGCTTCGTCTCCCATCACCAGGGCCGCCTCGCTGCTTTGCAGATTTTCCAGAACCGGGCCGTTGCCATCGTGGTGGCGCAGGGCCGCACCGGGCAGCAACCAGCGCACAAGGGCGTTGCTGGTGCGGCTTTTGGCGTCCAGCCACAACGTGCGGGCCGACAGCGGGTCTTGATTTTCAAAACCGAACAGGCACACCGAGCGCACCGGCCCCGGCGAGGCAATGACATAGGGCAACCCCACCCACCGCTGTCCCATTTCCAGCGCCTCCACCACGGGCACAAACCCCGCCGCGATGCGCCCCTCCAGCAACCACACCGCCAGTTCGGCGGGCGTGCCGGGTTTCAGATCAAAAATGTCGTCCAGCCCCCAAGTGGGCGGCGCGCCGTTCAGAGAATCAATCACACCCAGGGCGGGTTTGGGAGGATTGATGAATTGTTTATCGCCGGTTTCTGTCATGGTCCAGACTCCCACCTGCTGAGCGCACCCAGCGGCGCGACAAAGTAGGGCAGGCGTCCCCGCCTGCCTGAGCACGAAGCGCGAAACTGCCGAGGAATGAAGAAGCGCCGCCTTTACCCCCTCTCCCCCACTGGGGAGAGGGTTGGGTTGAGGGGTAAAATAAAGGCGAAAAATCCAAAAAGAAATTTGGTTTTTTACTTTTACATAACCCCTCACCCGACCTTCGGCCACCCTCTCCCCGTAAAGGGGAGAGGGTAATAAGGTGGTTTTTTATATTTGACTGATTCCCCGCTTTCATTTCCCGGCCACCACCTGTTCCACAGGCCGGTAAAGCGTGTCACGCCGCTGGGGCGTGCGCCCCGCCGAGACAATCAGTTCTTCCAGTTCCTTCACACTCAGCGCGCCGGGCGCGTCCGCTCCCGCCATGGCATAGATTTTTTCGCTCACCACCGTGCCGTCCAGGTCACTGGCCCCAAAGGCCAGGGCCATCTGCGCCACCGGCACACCCAGCGTGGCCCAATAGGCTTTGACATGGGGGAAGTTGTCCAGCAGCAGCCGCGACACCGCCACCACCCGCAAAGCCTCCTGGGCGGTGGGTTCCTTCAGTTTGTGCAGCTTGTTGTTTTCGTTGTGAAAGACCAGCGGAATGAACGCCTGAAACCCGCCCGTTTCGTCCTGCAAATCCCGCAGGGCCAGCAGGTGTTCGATGCGCTCCTCCCAGGTTTCCACCGTGCCAAACAGCAGCGTGGCATTGCTCCTCAGGCCCATGTGGTGCGCGGTGCGGTGGATGTCCAGCCACGCCTCGCCGCTCACCTTGTTGCGGCAGATTTTTTTGCGCACGCGGGGCGCGAACACCTCGGCCCCGCCACCGGGCAATGACCCCAGCCCGGCGTCCATCAGCGCTGTGAGCACCGCCGCCACGCTCAGTTCATATTTGCGGGCGTAATAACCAATCTCTACCGCCGTGAAGGCCTTGATGTGCAGTTGGGGGAACTTCTGGCGAATCAGACGCAGGGCGTCCAGGTAATAATCAAACGGCAAACCCGGATGCAGGCCATTGACGATATGCACCTCGGTGGTGTCCGGCGAAAGGCGCTGGCGGATGAACCCTTCGATTTCGTCCAGCGCAAAGGTTTTCGCCTCAGGCATGCCTTCTTCCAGACGGGCGAAAGAGCAGAAAAAACAGTCGGCCTCGCACACGTTGGTGAGGTTCAGGTGCAGGTTCACGTTGTAACAGACCCGCTCACCGTGCCGCGCCAGGGCCTCGCGCTCCGCGAGCCAGCCCAGCACGCCCAGGGGGGCCTGGGTGGCCAGCACCAGGGCGTCCTCCGGCCCCAGTCGTGCGCCGCCTGTGTAGCGGGCGATGACCTCGGCCACCTTGTCGTGCAGGCCCGTGTCAGTCACGCCCGGCCCCCTGGGGCAGGGTGTTGTCCCAGTTCTCAGCGGCCCGGCTTTTCCAGCGGGGCACGAGGTCCAGTTGCAGGCCCATCTGGTCGGTGATTTTCATCACCAGCATGTCCACCAGGTCTTCGATGCACCGGGGCTGGTGATAGAACCCCGGCATGGCGGGCACAATGGCCGCACCCATCCGCGCCAGCGTGGCCATGTGCTCCAGATGCAGGGCGTGCAGAGGTGTTTCGCGGGGCACAAGAATCAACCGCCGCCCCTCCTTCAGCGTCACGTCCGCCGCCCGGTGAATGAGGTTGCGCGGCGTGGCGGTGGCGATGGCCCCCAGCGTGGCCATGCTGCATGGAACCACCACATTGCCCGCCACCCGCACACTGCCGCTGGCGATGGCCGCGCCGATGTCCTTGGGGTTGTAGGTGACGACGTGATCGCTGTTCACCGCACCCAGGCGCTCCACCTGCGGGGCGGCGGCGCTGATGCTGAAGCCGTCTTCTTCGGCCATCACGCGGGCGGCGGCCTCGCTGATCACCAGATGCACCACCACGCCGTTTTGTGTGAGCACCTCCAGCAGGCGGCGGGCATAGACCGTGCCGCTTGCGCCGGTGACCGAGAGAATCCATTCGGCTTTACGGGACATGCCGGTTTCCTTTCAAAAGAGAGTTGAGAGATGCAGCACCGTTCCCTCTCCCCCAATGGAGAGAGGGTGGTCCTGATGGTGGGGTGATAAAAAACGCCGCGTAGTCCCCTCTCCCCTTTATGGGGAGAGGGCGGCGCGAAGCGCCGGGTAATGGGCGCGGGTGGTTTTTTGAGGTTGCGGCAGCATATTGATGCTGCCGGGCGCGCCCAGCGGCACGACAGTGCCGAGGCCAAACATGAACAAAAAATAAAAACATCTGTTTGGTTTTTTTTCTTTTGAAAAACCCCTCACCCCAACCCTCTCCCTCAAGGGGAGAGGGGGCGAAATTTCTAGAAAATTTCATGACTGCACCCCATTTGCTTTTAAGGCGGCAAACCACGGCCCCAGTTCGCTCCAGTAACCGTTCACCATTTCCTTCACCGCCGGGGCCATCACCAGGTCTTCGGGCCACTCGCGGGGGAATCCCTCGCCGGGCCATTTGCGTGTGGCGTCAAAACCCATCTTGCCGCCGATGCCCACGCGGTCGCTGGCGTGGTCCAGAATATCGATGGGGCCTTCGGTGATCACCACGTCGCGCTTCGGATCCACATTGGCCCCCAGGCGGAACATCACCTCGTTCATGTCCTGCACATCCACGTCGTCATCCACCACCACAATGAACTTGCTGAACATCATCTGCCCCGTGCCCCACACGGCGTGCATCACCTTGCGGGCGTGGTGGGGATACTGTTTTTTGATGCTCAGAAACAGGAAGTTGTGGAACACGCCAAACAGCGGCAGATTCATGTCCCGCACTTCGGGCATCTGGGTTTTGAGCAGCGGCAAAAAAATGCGCTCGGTGGCTTTGCCCAGCCAGTAATCCTCCATGGGGGGCCGCCCCACGATGGTGGTGGGATAAATCGCCCCCCGGCGGTGCGTGATGGCGGTGACGCGAAAGGTGGGGAAATCATCCGCCAGCGAGTAATAACCGGTGTGGTCCCCAAAGGGGCCTTCGCGGCGCACGTCATCAGGCCGGATGAACCCTTCCAGCACAATCTCCGCCGTGGCGGGCACCTCCAGCGGCACGGTTTTGCATTTCACCACCGGCACGTTTTCCCCCTGAATGAATCCCGCCAGCAACAGCTCGCTGATTTCCGGCGGCAGGGGCGCGGTGGCGGCATAGGGCATCACGCTGGGGCCGCCAAAAGCCACGGCGCAGGCAAGCGGCGCAACGCCCGATTCCCGCACGTTGCGCGCACCGTCGTGGTGCATGTGAATGTGCATGCCCGTGACGTTTTTTTCCATCACCTGCAGGCGGTACATGCCCACGTTGGTTTTGCCCGTGGCGGGGTTTTGTGTGAACACCTGGCCAAAGGTGATGAACGGCCCGCCGTCATCCGGCCAGCAGGTGAGCACCGGCAGGCGCGCAAGGTCCACGTCTTCACCGCTCAACACCACCTCCTGACAGGGCGCGTGGCTCACCAGTTTGGGGGGGAACTTGCGCAACTGGGCCACCTTGGGCAGCAGCTTGAGTTTGTCCATGAGCCGCCGGGGCGGGTCAACGTCCAGCATGTCCTCGATGCGGCGGGCCAGGTCATCCAGTTCCTCCACACCCAGGGCCATGGCCATGCGCCGCAGGCTGCCATAGGCGTTGATGAGCACCGGAAAACTGCTGCCGTCCACGTTTTCAAACAGCAGCGCCGGGCCGCCCGCCTTCATCACCCGGTCGGCGATTTCGGTGATTTCCAGATAGGGCGACACCAGCCGCCGGATGCGCACCAGTTCCCCTGCCCTTTCCAGTGCGGTCACAAATTCCTGCGTGTCAGCAAAGGCCCGCAAACGTCACCTCACAGGGGGGCGTCAGGCCGCGCAGGGCGGCTTCCTTCAAAAACAGCCGCACCGATTCCATGCCCGCTGCATCCCACTGGCAGGTGCGTTCGTTCACGTACATGCCCACAAACGCACCGGCCTGATCGCGGTCCAGACCCCGGGCAAAACCCAGGGCGTAATCCAGCGCTTCGTCCTTGTGATCCAGGGCGTAACGCACTCCTTCGCAGTACACATCCGCCACGCGGCGCGCCACGTCCTCGCCCAGTTCCCGACGGATGGCGTTGCCCCCCAGCGGCAGGGGCAGGCCCGTGCGGTCAAACCACCACGTCCCCAGATTCGCCACCAGAAACAGGCCCTTCTGTTCAAACGTGAGCTGGCCTTCGTGAATGAGCAGGCCCACGTCGGCCTCGCCCCGCACCACCGCTTCTTCAATTTCGTCAAAAGCCATGAACAGCGGCGTCACGCCCTCCACCGCCATTTGCAGCGCCAGCCAGGCGCTGGTGAGCGGCCCCGGCGCGGCCACGGTTTTGCCGCTGAGCGCCGCCAGCGCCAGCGGTTCGCGGGCCACCACGCAGGGGCCGTAATCTTTCTCGCCGGTGCTCGCACCGCTGGGCAGCAGGGCGTAGGTTTCGTGCAGATAGGGATAGGCGTGCAGGCTGATGGCGGTGATGTCGTAAGTCTGGATTTTGGCCGCCTCGTTCAGCGTCTGGATGTCCTTCATCACATGAGAAAAAGTGAGGCCCCGCAGGTCCACCAGTTCGCGGGCAATGGCGTAGTGCATGAAGGCGTCGTCGGCGTCGGGGCTGTGGGCGATGGAAAGATGCATGTCAGTGATTCCTTTTGATCAGGGATTCGAGAAAGTCGTTCAGCGCGTTTTTGGCCTCGCCCGCCGGCCAGTCCGCCAGCAGGGCGCGGGCGCGGGACTGGTGCTGCCGGGCCAGCGCGAGACACCCCGCCTGCACACCCTGGCCCGACGTGGCCCGCACCAGACGCGCCAGGTGCAAAGCCCGTTCCTGCGGGTTTTCGGCCTCTGGCTGCATCAGCGCCATCAGGGGGTGCGCCAGCGCGGGGTCTTCTTCCAGCGCCAGAATCACCGGCAGCGTCATCTTGCCTTCCAGCAGGTCCAGATGCAGATCCTTGCCGCTGGTCTGGCGCGTGTCCAGCAGGTCGTCGGCCACCTGAAAAGCCACCCCCACGTGGCGGGCAAAATCGCGGGCCGCCCCGCAAATCTCCTCTGGCTGCTGCGCCAGCCACGCCCCGCAATAGGCCGACCAGCCAAACAGCGAACCGGTCTTCATCGCCGCCAGTTGTTCATATTCCGCCACCGTAAAACCCAGGTCGCCGGTGCGTTCCAGTTGCAACATTTCGCCCTCCACCAGTTCGCCGATGGTGATGGCCATGGCGGCGCAAAGCGGGTGCAACCCCAGGTCGCTCAGGCGGCCATAACAGCGGGCAAAAAGATAATCCCCCACCAGCACGGCGCGATGGTTGCCCATCACCCGGCGCAGGGTGGGCGCGGCGCGGCGCTGGTCGGCCTCGTCGATCACGTCGTCGTGGGCCAGCGTGGCGGCATGGATCATCTCGGCCACGGCGGCCACCTCGGCCAGTTGCGGATGATCTGCATCAAACAGGCGATGCACCAGACACATCAGCGCCGGGCGCAGGCGCTTGCCGCCGCCCTCCAGCAGGTGGGCCACACCCCGCGGGATGGGCTGCGCCGGCCCCGTCAGTCGGCGCGACAACACCTGGGCCACGGCGCTCAGGTCCTGCGCCACCACACCCAGGGAAGTTTCATAATGTTGTAGGAGTATCAACGGTTCAGTGGCATCAGCGGCTGGAGGCCATGGATGGCCGTTCCCGCCGCCGGTTCAGCGCGGTCAGTGCTCGCCGAAACCCTCCTTTACATGAGCATCCACCAGCAGCAGGCGTTTTTTGGGGTTGGGCTGAGCCGTGCGGCGTCGTTCGCAAGGTTTCACGGATGAAACCGGCGAACCAGAAAATATAAACAGGGTAGGTTCTTTTGCAGCGCGGCCACGACCCATCGTTGGTCCACAAACAAGACGAGTTAGCGCGGGGTGGGCCAGCACCGGCGCGGGCATGGCGGCGGTGGCGCTCATGGTTCCTTTTTTTCTTTCGGAAAACGCACCACCGAATGAAAATCCAGTTGCGACAGTTCCAGAAAAGTGCGCACGGCGCGTTCGCCGTCGCTGGCAAGCCGGGTGAGCTGGCCCAGGCGGCGCTCCACACTTTTAAGCTCCCGCTGCTGGTCTGGCCCGCTGTTTTTTCGCAGAGCCTGCACGCCCCGGTGTGCTTCTTCAAGCGCGGTGCGGGCCTTGCGCACCACCCCCAGTTCCCGCTCGCGCCACACCTTGCTGATCATGCGCCACAGGTCCGTTTCGGCCACGAACAGATCCGCCTCGCGCCCCATGGCCGTGATGCGCCGCACCACGCCCCACTGCACCAGCCCCCGCAGCACCGTGCTGGTTTGCCCGGCGCTGATCTGGAAATAATCCCGCACCTGGGCCGCCGTGGCGGGCGTGCCCCGCAGATAGAGAAAACACCACACCATGCCCATGTCCTTTTTGAAGCCCCAGAACTCGATGACTTCACCCACCGTCAGGCAGGCTTCGCGGATGTAAGGGTCCAGCAGGGCGGGGTCTGCGGCGGGGGTGGGGGGCGGACTCGTTTCATGATTTCGTGAAATCATGAAACCATGAAACCATGCGCCGGGCCTTTGGGCAAGCAAAATCACCACATGCCCCCTGCCGTCATTCCCACGAAAGCGGCGCAGCAGTAGCCACGGGCGTCTCGCCTGTGGCAAAGACAAAGAACAAATACCTTGTTTGGTTTTTTGCTATTGAATGACCCGGCGCTGCCGCGCCGCTGGGCGCACCCGGCAGCATCAACATGCTGCCGCAACCCCAAAAGACTACCCGCGCCCATTACCCCAACCCTCTCCCCATTAAATGGGAGAGGGGGTTAACAGATGCCCGCCGCGAATATAATGCGCCGGGCCGTTTTGAACCCGGCCATTCACACACCAAGGAGCCGGGGGCGGGGGGGGGGGGGGGGGGGGGGGGGGGGGGGGGGGGCGGG
>CAYJOG010000126.1:0-7570 GCA_964371695.1 uncultured bacterium | reverse complement strand
TGTTTTTGCAGGGTGGCTTTATCCAGGTGGCCCTTCACCTGGGCCAGCTTGAGCGCGAACAGCGCAAAGGCCGTGAGCATGCCCATGTAGGCCTTGGTGCTGGCCACGCCGATTTCCGGCCCCGCGTGCAGATACACAATGCCGTCCACCTCGCGGGTCATGGTGCTGCCCTTGGCGTTCACAATGCCCAGGGTTTTGGCGCCGCGCCGCTTGGCCTCGCGCAGCGCCGCCAGGGTGTCTGCCGTTTCGCCGGACTGGCTCACCACAATCAGCAGATCGCCCGGCCCGATGATGGGGTCCATGTAACGGAACTCACTGGCGAGATCCATGCTCACCGGCGTGCGGCTGAAGCGCTCGATGAGATACCGCCCCACCCATCCGGCGTAATAGGCCGTGCCGCAGGCGGTGATGTAAATGCGGTTGATGGCGGCGAGTTCTTCGTCGGTCAGGCCCAGTTCACCCAGCACGATTTCACCAGCGGCCTCCAGCGTGCGCCCGCCCACGGTGTTGCGGATCACCTGGGGCTGTTCATAGATTTCCTTGAGCATGAAGTGTTCAAAACCACCCTTTTCGGCCATCACCGGGTTCCAATCCACGGTTTCCACGGTTCGTTCGAGGGGGTTCAGGTCCATGTCCAGCACCTGCACCTTTTCGCGGGTGATCACGGCGATGTCGCCGTCCTGCAAAAAAATCACCCGACGGGTATGGCTGAGAATGGCGGGCACGTCGCTGGCCAGAAAGTTTTCGCCCTCGCCCAGCCCCGCCACCAGGGGGCTGTCTTTGCGCGCCCCCACAATCAGGTCCGGTTCGTGGCTGGTGAGCACGGCGATGGCATAGGCCCCTTCCACTTCGCGCAGAGCCTGGCGCACGGCCTTGATGAGGTCGCCGTCGTAATACTTGCCCACCAGGTGCGCCACTACCTCGCTGTCGGTTTCGCTGCGAAAAACATGGCCCTCGGCCTCGAGCTGTTCGCGCAGGGCCAGGTAGTTTTCGATGATGCCGTTGTGTACCACGCTGATGGCGCCGGTCTGGTCGGTGTGGGGGTGGGCGTTCTGATCTACGGGGCGGCCATGGGTGGCCCAGCGGGTGTGGCCGATGCCCACCGTGCCCTCGATGGGGTCACGTTGCAGCAGGTTTTCCAGGTTGACCAGCTTGCCCTCGCACTTGCGGGTGTTCAGCACGCCGCCAGAGAGCACCGCCACGCCCGCGCTGTCATAACCGCGATATTCCAGTTTTTTGAGGCCCTCCAGCAAAATGCCGGTGGCCGGTTGATTGCCGATAACGCCTACGATGCCGCACATGTTTTACACCAGTCCTTGATAAAGATATTGCAGCTTGCCCACGCCGCTTTTGATCACCGCGCCCTGGGCCAGCACCAAACCCTCAGACAAAAAGGCGTTGTCCTTGATTTTCACGCCGTCGCCCAGAATGCACTTGTTCACGTCCACCTTTTCGCCCACCTCCACGCCCGCGTGCAGCACACTCTGGCGAATGCGCGCCAGGGGGCCGATGCGGCAGTTCGGGCCAATCACCGTAGGCCCCAGAATGATGGCGCCGGGGCTGATGTGGGCGGTGGGGTGAATCATGACGGGGTCGGACACCGTGACGCGGCTGAGCTTTTTGGGCCGCGTGAGTTTCAGCCCCGCCAGGGTTTTGATGCGCCCCCGCAAAAGGTCCATGTTGGCGAGGTAATACTTGTCCAGCGTGCCCACGTCCATCCAGTAACCATTGAAGGGATAACCATAAATGGCCTTGCCCATGGCCAGCAGGTCCGGGTAAAGCTCGCGCTCAAACGAGAACACCTCACCCAGGGGGGCGTGCTCCAGCACCGATTTGTTGAGGATGTACACCCCCGCATTGATGGTGCTGCACGTCACTTCGTCCCAGGCCGGTTTCTCAAGAAAACTCTGCACCCGGCCCCGGTGGTCGGTCTCGATGACACCGTAGATGGTGGGGTCTTCCACCGTGATGAGCGCCAGCGTGGCGGCAGCCCGGTGGCGCAGGTGAAAGGCCGCCATGTCCTGATAGGGAATGTCAGAGAGGATGTCGCCGTTGAGCACAAAAAACCTGTCCTGCAACATGCCCTCGGCCAGTTTCACCGCACCGGCGGTGCCCAGGGGTTCTTCCTCCAGGTTGAACCGCACCTTCAGGCCCGGCACGGGGCGGGCGCGGAACTCCTCCTGAAACCGCTCGTACTGGTAATACAGGCTCAGCACCACTTCCTTCACGCCGTTTTTGGCCAGCAGTTCCAGTTGCACCCGCAAGAGGGGAATGTTGCCCACGGGCATCAGCGGCTTGGGGGCGCTGTGGGTGAGGGGCATCAGGCGGGTGCCTTTGCCGCCCACCAGAATAAGGGCCTGGGTGATGCCGGTCTGGCCGGGTGCGGGCATCGGTGTAGTGTAGCGAAAGAGGGCGAAAAAGGCAGGAGGCAGAACAGGCCACCGACACCCCCCGCCCCCGCACAAAAAAGCACCGGACTTTGCCGGTGCTTTTTCATGGAGCGATGAAACCGCCGGGGTTATTTCACTTCAAACTTCACGCCCCCGGTGCCCGGCTCATTGATCTGGTTGAGGATGCTGTTCTGGATCTGCTGGTCCACCGCGTCCACGGCGCTGTCCGCAGCGGTGGCGGCGGCGTCGGAGTTCTCTCCCTGGATGGAGCTGGACTGCACGGCGGCGGCTTCGGAATCGTCGCTCTGCATCTGTTGCAGGGTGCTGGCGGGGGCTTTTTTGGGCTCGCTGGGTTTCTGGCCCTTCACGCCGCTCACCATCATGCCCGCGGCCACAATGCGTTCCACACCCGCCGCCCCCACGCGCACCTGACCCCGCAGCACCGCCACGATGCTGGGGCCTTTCAGGGGTTTGGTCACGTTAAAGGACGTGCCCCGCACGCCCGCCAGCAGGTCCACCGACTGCACCATGAGCGACGAATCGCTGTTGCTCAGCTTGGCGGCCCGTACAAACACGCTGCCCTTGTCGATCTGCATTTTGGTGGTCTCTTTGCGGGCCGACTGCTGGGCCGACTTGAGCACCATGGCGCTGATGGGCCCCAGCTTCACCACGTGGCCCGTCTCCCACACCAAGATGACGGTGCCGCCGCTGCCGGTTTCAATCTTGTCGCCCTCGGCAAGCCGCGCCCCGGCGGTGAGGGGGCGTTTGCCGGTTTTGAGCACGGCGCTCACCTGACCGGTGACTTTTTCCACCCGCACGCTCAGGGGGCGCGCCCAGGCGGTGTTCTGCACCAGCGCCAGCACCCAAAGGGCCAGCACGGGGCGAAGTAACGATGTCGCGGTGATTTTTTTCATGGATGCCGCTCCTAGTATTTCCGGCCCAGCGTGAGCCGGAACACGTTGTCGTTGTCGGGTTTGGGACTGCCCGCCGTCACGTCAAACAGCGGGTCCACCAAGTTGTATTCGGCGGAAAGGGAATAATCCTTGTTCAGTTCCCAGCTCACCTGTGCGCTGAACTGGTGCAGGAAGGAATCGCTCAGGTCCTGGTTGTAGGTGTACAGATAACCCAGGCGGCCCTTGGTTTTGGGGTTGAGGGGAAAGTCGTAGTTCAGGTCCAGGTCCCAGGTCTGGCCGTCTTCAAAATTGGTTTCGGTGTTGAAGGCAAGGCCGCTGGTGAGGGTGCCTTTGGGTTTGCTGCAAAGGGTGTAGGTGCTCCCCAGCGTGAGGCGGGTGTTGTCGCTGCTGGTGCGGGCGTCTTTGGTGCTGCTGGGCATTTCGGTGTGCAGCAGTGTGGCCGAGAGCGTCCAGCGTTTTTTGGGTGCGTTGGTGAAGTTCAGGCCCAAAAAGTGGCCGTCGCTTTCGCTGTCTGAAATGTCGTAGCGATAGATATAAAGGAAGCTCGCCACCGATTTTTGCTGCACCTTGCGGCCCACCACAAACACGCCATAGAGAAAATCATCGGGCGCGTTGCGGTCGCTGTGGGTTTCCACGCGGGTGAGGCTGTTCATCAAAAAAGGCTTGGGGCGCTTTTTTTCTTCCAGGCCCGCCGCCAATGATTCACCGGCGCTCTTGGCCATGGACTGGGTGTCCTTTTTGCCCTTGGTGGCCTTGGGGCTTTCGGCCTTGGCCAGCATCACGGGTGCTTTTTGGGCCTCGGACAACGATAAAAGGGGAGCCGCCTGTGCCGATGTGGCGGCAAGCAGCAGCGTGCTTGCCCCCAACACGCCGCAGGCCCCCTTTTTGAGTGTGCGAAGGTTGGCAACGGTGAACATGGGGGGTAATTTAATCGGCCTGCCTGAAAGTGTCAAAGCAGGAATTATCGGCTGAAAAAAGTCCCGGCGAAATAAGCCACGCTCGCCAGGGCGTTGAGATTCATGAAAACAGGGCCGCCCCGGAAGGCGGGCCGGTAAAAACCCCAGCCCCGCGTCAGGGCCAGCACCACCGAGAACACCCCCCATCCGGCCCAATAACCGGGCCGGTGCAGCAGCGGACCCTGCCCCTGCATCCACAGCGCCGCCACCGCCAGCGTGTGCAGCGCCAGGGCCGTCCATTCGGTGGCTTTTTCGCCAAACCGGGCGGGAAAGCTGTGCAGGTTTTCGCGCCGGTCGTGTTGAATGTCCTGCGTGGCATAGATCAGGTCAAACCCCGCCACCCAACACAGCACCCCCAGCATCATCCACAGGGGCGCGCCCGCCGCCGACCCCGTGACGGCCACCCATGCCCCGCCAGGGGCCAGCGCCAGACACAGCCCCAGCCAGAAATGGCAGGTCCACGAAAACCGTTTGAAAAAGCTGTAGCCCCCCAGCGCCAGCGCCACCAGCGGCGACAGCACCAGACACGGCCCCCCCAGCAGGCCGCTCATGAGAAAAAATCCGCCCAGGCTCAGCAGCGTGAGACCCCAGGCCACGGTGGGGGAAAGCGCGCCGCGGGCCAGGGGCCTGTCTGCCGTGCGGGGGTTGGTGCGGTCAAAACGGCGGTCGGCCAGGCGGTTCACCCCCATGGCAAAGGTGCGGGCGAACACCACCGCCAGCACCACCCACACCACGTCCACCGGCTGGCGACGCCCGGCCTGGGGCCAGGCCAGCACCACGGCGCTCAGGGCAAAGGGCAGTGAAAACAGCGTGTGCGAAAACTTGATGGCGCCCAAAAACAACGCCGCCTGACGGAGAAAACCGGATGGGGAAGACAGCGGAAAGTCGGCTTCAGTGTGCGCCACAGGTGTTCTCCTTCTCTTGCAGCGGCGCAGGGGCCACCTGTGAAAAATCCAGCCGCGCCTGCACCAGCGAACGCGAGGGCGCAGCCAGCGCCCGACCCAGCACATGATTGGGCGGGCAATCTGGCGGCACGTCAAACAGCACCAGGCCCGGCGTCGCGCCCCGGTTCAGCGCGCCCAGTTGGGGCCACCAGCCCAAATGCCGGGCGGGCCACTGCGTCATGGCCATGAACAACGCCGCCGCATCGGGACACAAACCCAGTTCAAATAGAAAACGGGCTTCGTCCAGCACGTGCAGACCAGGGGCGCTGGCGAGGCTGTCGGTGCCCAGACCAAAACGGGGCCAGGGCGGCGCAGGGGGCGGTGCGCCAGAAATATAAGTGGTGCTGCGGGGGCAGAACACCGGCAGGGCGTTTCTCAGACCTCCCTCAAACTGATCGGCAAACAGGGCATGCACCGCCAGCAGCGGGGCAGCGTTTTCCTCCAGCAACACCAGCGGACTGGCCGCAGGAGGCGGCGAAAAATCCGGCGGCACACCCAGGTTTTCCAGAAAGTCCTTCACCGGCCCCAGACCATGCAGCCAGAAATCCGCCTCGTGGGGTGTCTCGGCAAAATGCAGACTCAGGGGGCCTTGCGCCGTTTGCGCCAGTTCCTGAAACAGCGGAGGATGCAGACTGTAGGGCGCGTGGGGTGTGAGGCCCGTGAACACGCCTTTCTCCAGAAAACCGGCGTGCTGCTGCCGGGTTTCATCCAACGCCAGCGCCATGCGGTGAAGGCCCGTTGCTTCGTCCCGCCCCAGCACCTCCCACAACGCCGCACCCACTGCGCCGGTCTTTTCCATCACGCGGGCCGCCAGCAGTCCCTCGCCCACACTCACAAATATCTGCGTGCCCTGGGCCACGGCCCGGCTCACCTTGTCCAGCGCCGCCCGTTCTTTTTCTGCTTCGCCGGGCTGGGGTTGATTCCGCAGACTCAGTATCCAGGCAAACAGGCCCTCGCCGCCGGGCACGCTTCCCCAGGCCCAGCACAAATCCAGATGGGCGTGCAGATTCAACAGCCCCGGCGTGAGCAGGCCCCGCACTTTTTCCACCGGCAACGGCGCAAAGGCCGTGGGCAAATCCTGCGTCTGCCCCACCCACCACAACACACCGCCGTCATCCACCACCACCGAGGCGGCGGGCAACAGGTTCCCCTCCGGCTCCAGCAGCCAGTCGGCCTGAATCACACGGCTGTTCATCGCCGCACCATTTTTCACAACGCCGCTCACGACGCCAGCAACTGATAATTCCGGCCCCGGCGCACCGGCTCGTAACCCGCCGCCAGAATATGCCGCCGGATGTTTTCTTCGTTCATGCAAAACGTGGTGCCCGCCGCGCTCACCACGTTTTCTTCAAACATCACGCTGCCAAAATCATCAGCGCCAAACCCCAGCGCCCGCTCGGCCACCACCGGCCCCATGGTCACCCAACTGGCCTGCACATGGGGCACGTTGTCCAGAAACAACCGGCAGATGGCCTGGGTGCGCAGATATTCCTCTTCTCCCCGGTGGGTGGCCTTGAGCCTGAGTTCGCCCTGCTGATAGGGCCAGGTGATGAACGCCATGAAACCGCCGGTGAGGTCCTGCAACTGGCGCAGGCGTTGCAGATGCACCAGCCGGGCGGGCCAGTCTTCGCCCACGCCATACATCATGGTGGCGCTTGTTTGCATGCCCGCGCGGTGGGCCTCGGCCATCACGCCCAGCCACTCATCTGCCGTGCTTTTTTTGCGGGCGATGCGCTGGCGTGTGCGCGGCTCCAGAATTTCGCCCCCCGCGCCGGGCAGGCTGTCCAGCCCCGCCTGTTGCAGGCGCGTGAGCACGCCGCGCACGGTCATGTTTTCCAGCCGGGCAATGTTCAGCACTTCGTCGGGGCTGAGCGCGTGCAGCGCCATGCCCCAGCCCTGTTTGATGAACCGGAAAAGCGACTCGTAATAATCCAGCCGCAGCGCCGGATTCAGCCCCCCTTGCAGCAACACCTGCACGCCCCCGGCTGCGGCCAGTTCGTTCAGCTTTTGAGACAGCACCTCGCGGCTGAGCACGTAGCCCTCTGGCTTGCCCGGCGCGGCATAAAACGCGCAGAAGCGACAATACACATTACACACGTTGGTGTAATTGATGTTGCGCTCGATGATGTAACTCACCGCCCGCCCCGGCCTGTGACGCTGGCGGGCCTGGGTGGCCATGGCGGCCAGTTCATCCAGCGGCGCGTTCTGTGCCAGCCACAGCGCGTCGGAAAAACTCAGCCGCCTGCCCTGACGCCATTCAAAACGAATCACACCGCCGGTGCGCGCCGTGTGACGGGGCGCAGGCGCGGGCTGGCGCAAGGCCGCCGAGAGCACACTCAGGCCGTGCTGATGCGCATGGGTGAAGT
>CAYJOG010000125.1:0-7572 GCA_964371695.1 uncultured bacterium | reverse complement strand
GGCTTGGGCGTGAAGCAAGACCAGTGGGAACTCAACTACGCCTACCTCAACGACAACAATATCAGCGGCAGCAACCAGGACAGCCACAAGTTCGGCGGCACCCTGCATTTTTAGCAAAAAGTCGGGGCCTTATACCAAAGTCCTGCTTTCTGAAATTGGAAGCGGTATGAGATGCCTTCTTCATCCGAGGCGCATGTTTTGAGCCTGCTGTTATGCATTTCATCCCTTGGCAGGGCGAACAAATCGTATAACATCCCGCCATGATCCTGATGCGCCGCGCATGGCTGGTGTACCGCAATGGTGTCACCGCCCTTGAGGAGATAAACCTTCACGTCAACAAGGGGGAATTTGTTTTTCTGGTGGGGCCAACGGGCTGCGGCAAAAGCAGCCTGCTCAAGCTGGTGAGTTTTGAAGAACCCCCCAGCCGGGGTCGGGTGGTGGTGGCGGGCCAGAATGTGCTGGACGTGCCTCACCACAAAATCCCCTTCTGGCGGCGGCGAATCGGCGTGATTTTTCAGGATTTCAAATTACTCAAGGACAAAAACGTATATGAAAACGTGGCTTTTGCCCTGGAGGTGACGGGCACCCGGCCTGAAGAAATCCGCACCCGCGTGCCCCACGTGCTGAGTCTGGTGGGGCTGGAACACAAGGCGCGGGAACACACCGATGAACTCTCTGGCGGCGAGCGCCAGCGGGTAAGCCTTGCACGGGCCATCGTGAACCGTCCCAAGATTTTGCTGGCCGATGAACCCACCGGCAACCTGGACCCGGCCACTAGCCGGGAAATCCTGGACCTGCTGCTGAGAATCCATCAGGGCGGCACCACAGTGATCGTCGCCACCCACGACCACGCCATTGTCGGATACCGTGACCGCCGCGTGGTGCAGATGAAGTCCGGCGGCATTGTCAAAGACCAGGAAACCACCAGCCGCGAGGAACTGGTGCGGATGTTGGAGGGCGCATGAGGCTGGTCACGGCGCTTCGGGAGGTGTGGAACAGTCTTTCGCGCAACCCTGTCATGGCGCTGGCGGCCATCAGCACCTGCTCCATCTCGCTGGTCACCTTTGGCCTGTTTCTGGCCATTCAGCTCACCCTGGTCAACATCGCCAGGGGCATGGCCGAAAAGGTGGAGATCAATCTCTTTCTGGTGCCGGGTACACCCCACGAAAAAGCGGTGGAAATCCAGAACCGCATACGGGGATACAAGGAAGTCGGCAGCGTGATTTATGTCACGCCCGAAGAAGGCTTGGCCGAAATGAAAAAGTCCATGGGCGAGGAACTGGTGGACGACATTCTGGAAGGCGAAAATCCTTTGCCGGGCCGCCTCACGGTAAAGGTCAAGGATCCGCTTTGGGTAGAGCAGGTGGTGCAGTTCATCAAGCCCCTGTCGGGTGTGGATGAAATCCGCTACGGCAAGGAAGACGTCAAGCGGGTGAGCGTGGTGAGTATCGTGTTCGGATTTTTGGGCTGGTCGCTGATTCTGGTGATGCTGGGGGCCACCTATCTCATTGTGGCCAACACCATTCAGCTCACGGTGGACGCCCGCAAAAAAGAAATCCGCATCATGCAACTGGTGGGGGCCACCGACTGGTATATCCGCCTGCCGTTCATGCTGGAAGGTGTTTTTTATGGACTGGTGGGGGCGTGTTTGGGGGCCACGGTGGTGGGGCTGGCCTATTACGGATTTTATGGTCTGGCGCAGAGGAACTTTCCTTTTGTGTTCCCACTGCTCAGCCCTGAGGTGTTTAACGCCAACCTGCTGCTGGTGCCTCTGGTGGGGGCGTCGGTGGGCCTGCTGGGCAGCCTCAGCTCCATGAAAAATGCCTTGCGGGAGTCTACGTGAGATCCGCAGTCGCAAAACGGTGGCTGGCCTGGGGACTGGCGATTGCCGTGGGTTTTGCCATTCCCTCTTCGCCCATGGCCCGCCGGGTTCGGCAGCAGGCGGCAAAAAGCTCCGCCGGAAAACTGAAAGACAAGAAGCGTTCCATCGATGCGCGCCGCAGAAAACTGGAGGCGGAAAAACGGGCGAAAAAACAGCGTCTGAGTCAGGTCAAGGGACGCATCGAACACCTGGACAACCAGCTTTCGCAAACCCAGCGGTCACTTGAAAACCTCGACATCAAGCTGGTCAAACTGCGCAGCCACCATGGGTTTCTCGAAAAAGAGCGCGACAAAAAAGTGGATGAATACAAGGCCAACCGCGAAACCTTCAAAAGACGGCTGGTGACCTATTACAAGGCTGGCCCCTCGGCCATGAGCAGCCTGCTGTTTGGCGCCAGCAACTACACCGACATGGCCGTGCGCACGGATTACATGCGGGCCATTGCCGCGCACGACCGCGCCGTGCTGCAACGGGTGCGGAACCTGTATGAGGAAATCCAGGACAACATCCAGGTGATGGATGAGGAAATCCAGAAGATTCACAACCTTGAAGAAGAAGAGCGCCGCGCCCAGGTGCGCCTGACCCGCGAACAGAACGAAAAACGCAACGTGATGACCCAGCTAAGCCGGGACATTGAGACCCTGGATCGCATGATGGGAGAGTTGGAAGCCATCAGCAACAGCATTGCGGCGGAAATTGCCCGCCAGAGCGCAGTGTACAGCCGCGGGCTTTCGCGAGACGGCTTCATGCATCCGGTGCCCATGTTCTGCTCCATGCGGAGTGGTTTTGGTTCGCGGGTCCACCCCATCAGCGGGCGGCGGCGCATGCACACGGGTGTGGACCTGGCCTGCGCCACTGGCACGCCGGTGCGGGCCGCCAGCACGGGCCGGGTGTTCTGGGCGGCGCGCAAGGGGGGCTATGGCAACGCCGTGATTCTGGTGCATGCCGGGGGGCTTTCCACGTTATATGGACACCTCTCGCGCATTTATGTGCGGCCCCAGCAGGTGGTGCGGCGTGGCGAGGTCATCGGCGCGGTGGGCAGCACGGGCTATTCCACCGGCCCCCACCTGCATTACGAGGTCCACTCCAACGGCCACGTCATCAACCCGCTGGCTTACCTGCGGTGAAAAAACTCAGGCGGGCGTGCCCACTAGATAATAAGCCAGCAGCAGCAGCAACACGCTGGCCACGCCGCCCAGGCACATGAGAATGGCCTGATATTGCCGGTAGGTGTAAACCTCGCGGTATTCCTCCGGGTCTTGCACCACGGGCATCTGGCCCTGTTTGACCGCCGCGATCAGCATTTCCGGCAGCACTTTCACCTCACCCATGGCGCCGGGGCCAAAGCGCACCAGAAAGGTGGTTTCGGGGTGGGCTTCGTTGCCGGGATAGGCGCGCTCGATGGGGGCTGCCATGGGGCGGACCTCCCGCTGATGCACCGCGCCCATCAGGTGCGCCAGAAAAAGTCCTTGCTCGGAGTTGTCCACGATTTTGACAATCAGGTGGTCACCGATTTTGAGGTCTTTGGCGGGCTGGCCCAGGGAAGGGTCCACCACCACGTCGCAGGCCAGATACACGGTGCCCGTCTCGTGGGGCACTTCCACCGGCTCGTCAAACTGAATCAGGTCCGGTTCGTCTCCCGGTGTGGCGGATTCGGACAGGCTGGCGGTTTCGGTGGGGGGATTGTTGGCCAGACCCAGACGAATGGCCAGATCCAGCGCCTGGGCCTGGGTGACAAAATCTCCCAGCAGGGTCAGGTCTTCGCAGTCGCCGAACATGTCGGTGAGTACGGCCTGAAAAATGTTCTCCACCGAGTCGGGCTGATGTTCCTTGAACCGGCTGTAAATGATCTCCAGCCGCGTGGGGGGGAAGTAACGGCCCAGGAGTTCCAGACGGTCTTCGCCCACCTGGGACTGGGGCTTGATGTGCGCCAGAAAGCGCCCGGTGATGTCGGCCAGTTCCGGTGAGAGATAAAGATTCTGCGGTTCGTCTTCCAGTTCATACACCAGCACTGGCTTGATCTGCTGGCAGGCTTCTTCGATGGCGAAATGGAACAGGTAATAACCTTGCGGCCCCCGGAAGTTGCCCAGCAGCACCAGCGTGGTGGGGCGCATGGTGGCCACGGCATGGGGCACTTCCGTTACGCCAACACCCAGTTTTTCAGACAGGGATGAAACGGTGAAGGGATGCAGGCCCAGGTCCCTGGCGATATCGGTGGCGGTGCTCATGCGGAGATTGCCTCAGGAAGGGGTGCTGCGCCGGGTTCTTCACCGGGTGCGCCGGTGGTTATGGTGGCGTATCCGTTGGCGTCAAGCAAGGTGTCGCTGGAAAGAAAACGACGAGGCTCGAGGTGCGGAAAAAAGAACAGGCACATGGCCCAGGCAAAAGTGAGGGTGAGCAGATAACCCACACCCACCAGACGGAACAGGGTGGGGGGCCACAACTCAAACGCTGCCCCGCCCACGGCAATCAGAATCACGCCGCCGTAAAACGAGGAGATCAACGCGCCTCGGCGCACAAACTGGGTTTGCCGCAGGCGTTCCCGCTGAAGGGAGAGGATCACAGGGTCCGCATTTCTTTTCCCAGGATTTTTAATATCACGACTCCTTCATGCAGGTCGGCCGTCATGGTTCTCCCATGTTCTCCGCCGGTGTCTTCTGCGATAAGGGGGATTTTAAGGATTTCCAGAACCATTTTCACGGCTTCGATGTTTTTTTGGCCCACGGTGGCCTGACCTTCGGAAAACACGGCCCGGAACATCTGACTGCCCCCGGCGATTTTGGCCGTCACGCGCTCCCGACCTGCCCCCGCCTTGAGCATGGATTCCAGCACCGCAGGCACCGCCATGTTGGCGTATTTATAAATGTTGCCGCCTTCTTCGGCGCGCATCTGGGCAGGCAGCAGCACATGGGCCAAGCCGCCTACTTTTTTTTTTGGTCGTAAAGAAATACGCCCACGCAGGAGCCAAGGCCCAGCGCCTGCAGAATGTCCGGTGCGTGGGCCACGTGCCACTCGCCCATGCCCGCCCGCCATATCTTGTGGCCGCTCACGCTTTTACCCCGATGGCGTTCAGGATTTTGGCGAGACTGCCTGCCTCGGGCAGATAAAGATGGGTGCCCCGAATATGGCTGTTTTCAACCAGCAGCAGAGTTTCGATGAGCAGCACGTAATCTTGCGAGCGCACGGCCTCTTGAATGGGCAGGTTCAGCACCGCGCCCAGCATGTCCACGGCAAATGCGGGGGGCTGGGCTTTCATGGGGATATGGGTGAACTGCGACAGGCTGTTGATATAGCTGGAGGCCAGGATGTTGCCGATTTCCTCCACGGCGCTCTGCTGTATCGCGTTTAGCTGGAGCCCGTCGGTCAGGTCCAGGTCCACGTCCACCAGCGCCTTGAGCAGGTCGCGGCACTGGCTGAGTTCGAGAATGAACAGCATGTTGCCGGGGGCCTCGCCCGTGACCCGAGTGAACACCGCCGCCACAGGGCTTTCGGCGGGGCCGATGGCCTCTGGCAACTGGTTGAACGCCACGGTGTCCACATTGGGCACCTTCATCTTGACGGGCTTGTTCACCATCTGGCACAGCGCGCCCGCCGCGTTCCCTGCGCCGATGTTGCCCACCTCTTTGATGGCGTCACGTTGATAGGGTGAAAGTTCGTGAAGAAGCATTGGGTCGCTGCCGCCAATAAACTACCCGCTGGCAGCAGGGCTTACAAGTCTTCGTAAAGGGCGGCGATGTCCAGCAGGGTGATGAGCCGGTCGCCTGATTTGCCCACACCCTCTACAAAACGCTCGTCAATCTTGGCGCCCACGTGGTTGCCTATTTCAAGCTGGTTATCTGCAAATGTCAGCACTTCCTCTACGCTCATCACCTGCAGGCCCATCAGTTCATAATTCACCTGCACCACGATGATGCGGCTGCGTTCGTCAATGGCCGAGGGCCCCAGGCCCAGCTTGTGGCCCAGGTCCACCACCGGAATCACCGAGCCGCGCAGGTTGATGACGCCCCGGTAATAGGGCGGCGTGCGGGGCACCCGCGTGACGTGCGAAAGCTGGATGATGCTCTGCACGTACTGGATGGGAACGGAGTATTCCTCCTGGTGAATGCTGAAAATGACACCCTTGTAGGCCTGAAGGGTGGTGGCGCGCTGGGTGCTCTCAGACAAGGGCGCTCACTCCCCGCTTGGTTTCCACCAGAGAGCCCACGTCCAGAATCAGGGCCACGCGACCGTCACCCAGAATCATGGCGCCGGAGATGAACGCCAGTTCGCTGAGTTTGCCGCCCATGGACTTGATCACGATTTCCTGCTGGCCAATGGTTTCGTCCACCACCATGCCCACCCGGCGGTCGCCCACCTTCACCACCACAATGAACTCATCGTCCTGTTCCGATTCGTCCTCGTGGGCGGGGACTTCCAGAAACTCCTTCATCCGCACCAGTTTCAGCACGTTGCCCCGCAGGTTGATGACCTCGCCGCCCTGGATGGTGCGGATTTCCGAAGGCATGACATTGAGGGTTTCTTCGATGGCGGCAAGGGGCACGGCGTAGGTTTCGTGACCGGCGCGCACCAGCAGCGCCTGGATGATGGCGAGCGTGAGCGGTAGCTTGATGAGCAGTTCCGTGCCCTGACCCACCACGCTCTTGATTTCCACGTTGCCGGAAAGCCCTTCGATTTTGGTGCGCACCACGTCCATGCCCACGCCTCGGCCGCTGATGTCGGTGACCTGCTGGGCGGTGCTGAAGCCGGGGGCGAAAATGTAGGCGATGATTTCTTCGTCGGTTTTGCGCCGGGCGGTGTCGTCGTCCAGCAGGCCCTTTTCAATGACCTTGGCGCGGATGACTTCGGGGTTGATGCCCTTGCCGTCGTCCTTGATGCGGATGAACACGTGGTTGCCCTCGTGATAGGCCGAAAGCTCGATGGTGCCAAAGCGGGGTTTGCCCGCCGCCACGCGGTCGTTGGGGGTTTCGATGCCGTGATCGGCGCTGTTGCGCAAAATATGCACCAGAGGGTCGCCAATTTCGTCAATCACGGTGCGGTCCAGTTCAGTTTCCTGGCCCTTCATCACCAGCTTGATTTCCTTGTTCAGCTCCTTGGCCATGTCGCGCAACATGCGCGGGAACCGCTGGAAAACGTGCTCCATAGGCACCATGCGCACCTTCATCACCAGGTTTTGCAACTCGGTGGTGACCCGGCCAATGTCCTCGATGGCGTCGTTGAGTTCCTCGATTTTGTGGCGGTCTGAAATCTGGTCCAGCCGGGTGCGGTTGATGACCAGTTCCCCCACGAGGTTCATGAGCACGTCCAGGCGGGTGATGTCCACCCGCACGGTCTGGGGCATGCGCGAGGCCTGGGCCTTGATGTCTTTCTTCGCGTCGGCCTCGCCAGCGCCAGCGGCAGGGGCGGTTACGGTGGCAGAGGGGCTGGGGCCTTTTTCGGTGGGGGCGGCGGCCTTGGCGGCTGCGGGCGCGGCCAGGGTGTGGAAGGGTTTGACGATGACGGTGGACACTTCGGCGATGCTGCTGAGGTTGCTCTGCACCGTGTCGGCGTCTGCTCCGGTGATGAGCAGGACCGTGAACGTGTTCTCAAAGTTTTCCTGTTCCAGGTCCGAGACCGGCGGCATGCTTTTCAGCACGTCGCCCAGGGCTTCCAGTTCGCGGAAAATCATGAACACCCGCGCCCCTTTCAGCAGG
>CAYJOG010000124.1:0-7580 GCA_964371695.1 uncultured bacterium | reverse complement strand
ACCAAAAACCTGACAGAAATGGGCGTCGCGCCTACTCCAGAAATTGGTGAAAAATCAGGGGTTTTTGCCCTTCACGGCGACGGGGACGTCGCCGCTACTCTGATTGAGGGCTTTTTGAACCCTCACACCTCCCGCACAAACAGTTCCCGTTCAAATCGCAGGCGTTCGCCCCAGATGCCGCCCTTGTCGCGCTTGCCCGCCGCCACCACCATGCAGACTTCCTGGCCGGGGTGTTTGCCCACCACTTTTTGCACCAGTTTTTCGTCGAAGCCCTCCATGGGGCAGGAGTCATAACCGGCGGCCCGTAGCGCGAGCATGAGTGTCTGGCACGCCAGCGCCACGCTTTTGTGCGCCCACACCCGCAGGTCGGCTTCGTTTACCGGCCCACGGGGTGTCGGCTCAAACAGCCCCCGGCCATTCAGCAGCGCCCACTTCACCGGACCCATCACGCCCAAAGGCCCCATGTCATAGGCCAGGGGCACGATTTTCTGGTAATAGAGCAGGCCCGCCTTGGCAGACTCGCCGTGTTTTTTCAGCTCGGTGATCATGCGGTGGTTGATGTCCTTCCACCGCGCCGTGTGGGCCAGGGCCACCACCAGCGTGGGGGCGGTGCGCGCCGCCATCTGGCTCATGCAGGCCTTCGCCAGTTTTTCGCGGGCCTCTGGCGACTTCACCACCACAAACTCCCACATCTGCAAATTGCTGGAGTTGGGCGAAAGCAGCGCCAGATCGATGCAGTGGTTGAGCACGTCGCCCGGCACCGGCTCAGGCAAAAACTTGCGCACGCTGCGGCGGCTTGTCACCACCTTTTCAAACTCCTTGAAGTCAATGGCCGGGGCCTTTTCGTGATAGGAGGTCGCGGGGCCGTCCTGCAACACCTTGATGCCGTCGTCTGCTTTGCTCATGGCGGTAGTTTATGGTGTTTTTGATTTTGGTGGGGTTGTAGCCACATGACCCTTTTCCCAGCGGCTTGTCATTACCCACATCTTTTTGGACTTGGGCGGGGCCAGACGGCAATACCAGCAGAAACAGGGGGGACTCCGCCGTCATTCCCGCGAAGGCGGGAATCCAGATCAAAACAAAAAACTGGTGGCGCAGGCATCTTGCCTGCGTAAAGCAAAAAGCCCCACCTTTTTCCTTCTCCCATCTTTCGGGCGGGAGAAGGGACAGCGGTTTTTGCTTTTGAATAAACCCCTCACCCGGCGCTCCGCGCCACCCTCTCCCCGTAAAGGGGAGAGGGGAGTCGGTGCTGTTTATATTGGACTGGATTTCCGCTTTCGCGGGAATGACGCCAACTTGTGGGTAAGGACAAGCCCCTTTATGAGGAGAGGGAACATTCGGCTTGTTCGGACAAAAAGTAAGCCGTCACGGCCGGGCCACGACCAGTTCACAGGCCCCGCCCACCTGGGCGGTTTCTTCTTTGAAAAGGCTGCCGGGCGTGGTCACGGTGTTGCAGGCGCTGTAAACGTCGTCGTCCAGTCCCAGGCCGTTGGCGTCGGGGCCATCCAGACAGGTGGCGGGAATGGACTGGCTGGTGTCGTGGAACACATACACCTTGGCCGCGCCGGGGTCGCACACATAAAGCCGGTTGTTGGGGGTGTCTTCGGCCATGGCGGTGGGGTTGGTGAAACCCACATAAAACCACGACGGCGTGCCGGGGGTGAAACAACCCACGCCGCCCCCCGCATTGGAACACCGTGCCACGGACATGGGCATGGTCTCGGCGCTGGGGCCACTGCGGCTGGGCAGCGAGGTGTTGGTGGCGTAGCGGTAAAGCGGCGCGCTCAGCCACAGGTCATAGGTGGCCCCGCTGTCGTTGGTAGAAGCATGCACCCGGTTGGGAGCGATCCAGCCGATTTTGGGATTGCCGCCATCGGCCACGCCCCGGCGACGGAACGAAAGATCATTGCGCGAGCCAAGGCTGTAAAACTGGCGGTTGCCGATGGGGTTGTTGGTGCCGTCATACACCGGGTTGCTCGCGAAGTCCGAAAAAGCTGTGCTCTGCATCAGCGAAAAAGACTTGTTGGAACTGCTGGAATACCCCATGTCCCGCCAGTCTTCGGCCACAAAAAAGTTGCCGTCGGCCGTGGCCACCATGTCGCTGGAAGACAACGAATCGGTGATCCACCCCAGTTCCGTGCCGTTCGTGTCATACACACCAATGCTGCGGACGGCGGCGACAGGATTCGTCAACAGTGCAATGCGCAGGTCAATTCTGTTACTGGTGTTGCGCACATAACACCAACTGGTGGCGCCGCTGTCGGGAGCGGGACACACCGCGCCCGAAGCGATGCGGCCCTTGTATTGATGGTGGCTGATGTTCTGCACCTCGATGGTGTCGGGGCTGCCGGTCTGGAACTTGAAGATGGACCGGGGCAGGGCGAACTTGAGCGGCGGCACCACGTTCAGATCGTTGGTGGCCCCAGACCACTTGATGGTTTTGACCGGCTTGCTGTTGACCGAGATCGAAAGGATGAGCGGATCACTGGCTCCGATGGTGGCCCCACCGATGTTGATGGTGAGCAGCATGGTGAGGTCCACATTGTTTTCCACGTCCGGAAAAGCCCCGTCGTTGAGTGAGCCAAGATCTGCACTGGCGGTGATGTCGCCGTTGCCCGCCAAGCCGCCGGTTTCGGTGAAGGTGATGCTGAGCGCCGAAGAGGCGTTGTAGTCATTGGCCTGGGGGCGACTGTCCACGCCTTCCAGAAACACCCGGCCAGAGCCGCTGTCCACCGTGATGGCCCTGGGTTCGTTGGGGGTGGAAAGGCTCGCCCCCAGCACGTCTGTGCCAAAGGGCGTGGACATGGGGGCCGAGGGCGTGGTGTAGTCGATGCGGGTGACGCCATAGGGGCCGCTGCCCGTGACGACATAGGCCCAGCCCCGCGCGGTGTCCAGCTCGATGTGCGTGGGGTTGGAAAGCCCAGTGACTTCGCCCACCGTGTTGCCCGCCAAGTCCAGCACCGACACCGCCCCCGCACCGGGGCGGGTCACCAGCAGCACCCCCAGGTTGGCGTCGGCCTTGAGGCGGCTTTTTTCGCTCAGGCCCGTGAGGCCGCTGGTGACGCTGTAGTGCAGCGAACCCGCCAATGTGTTGTCGTCGCCGCCGCTCACGTTGCCGTCGTCGCCCCCCGTCAGCCGCCGCACAAGTCCGGCGTTCGCCACGTCGCCGGGGTCGTAATAAAGCTGCCACAGGGCGCTGATGCTCTGGCTGATGACTTGCCCCGTGACATGTTCGCCAAAGTCAGTCCATATTTCGCTGCGGTAGTAATACACCCCCTCGCTGCTGGTGAGGGTGTCGTTGAAGGTGGTGGCCGCCTGGAACACCACCAGACTCTGGCTCAACAACTCGGTGGAGCCTGGGTCGGCGCTGCCCACGGCGTCGCTGAAGCCCCGGTAAATCTTCACCGTGTTCACCGTGGCCCCGCCCAGATACGTCGGCCAGCGCAGTTGCAGGCCGCCGCCGTCTGCCGTGCCACGGGGCACGGGGCGGCTCAGCGTGGGGGCCTGGGGCGTGCCCACCGCCACGGTCTGTGTGGCGCTCGCGGGGGACATCAAACCCACACGGTCCACCGCCACCACACGATAGGTATAGGTTCCCCCCGCGCTCACCGCCGTGTCGTCATAAGTCAGGCTGGCGGCAGAGGAAGACAGGGGGAAACTGTTGGTGAAGTCGCTCAGGTTCTCGGCGCTGCGCTGGATGAGATAACCCGTGGTGTCGCTGCTGGGGCGGGTAAAAGTGAGGCGCGCAAAGGTGCCGCTGGCCTGGGCGCTGAAACCCGTGACCATGGGCGGAGCGGTGTTGTCCAGCGTCATGCTGGTGGTGAGCGTGGTGTAGCCCGTGTTGCCCAGGGCGTCTACAAAAGTCACCTTCACGTCGGCGGCGTCTACGCTGCCCGTGCCCGTCACCACCAGAGACGCGCTGTAACTGGCCTCGCCGCCCCCCAGCGCCGCCACTTGGGGCAATGTATAGACATCTCCCAGGCCAATGATCTGCACCGTCACGCTCTGGGCGTTTTCTGGCCCCTGCACACTCACTGTCCAACCCTGACCGCCGGTGAACACCGTGCCGCCTGTGCCTGCGTGGGCGAAGTTGCTGAGGATGGGTGTGTTGTCGAGGTCGAAATAATCCGCCAGCACAATGGGGTCGCTCTGTACATTGGGACAGGTGGCGTTGGCAAAGAACGCCTGCATGTCCACGTCGGTGAACGAGCCGGAGAGCGGCATGTTCACGGTGCTGGAATAGGTTCCCCCGCCCTGCTCGGTGAGGGTGTAGGTCTGGCTGAGGGCCAGTGCGTTCACCGTGGCCGTGCCGCCGGTTTCCGGCGCGGTGATGGTGAAGGTGACCGGCGTGCCGCCCCGCACCGTGGCCCCGGCGCTGATGGAGGTGGTGAAGGTGCCGATGCCCGGCTCGGCCAGCACCACCACCGGGTTGCCCACCTGGGTGTTGACGCCGTTGCCAAACAGGTCGGTAAAGGTGAGGCTGATGACGCCGTTGGGCACCTCGGTGCAACTGGGAATGGTGAGGTCGGTTTCAAACAGGTTGTCGCCCGCCGTGACGTCGCCGTTCAGGCCATCGTCGCGCACCTGCAAACCCTGGTAGAGGAATTGGCTGCCGTTGGTGAATTGCAGCGACACCCCCAGGCCCGCACCGCAATCCACCCGCACATGCACCACGTTGCCACCCACCAGTGTGCCGGTGGCGTTGTGAGTGATGGAGGTGCAGACGGGGGTGTTGTCCATGCTCAGCAGGGCCGTGCCGGTGCCGGTGCGCACATTGCCCAGGGCGTCGGTGAAGGTGAACGTGCCGCCAAAAGTGCCGGTGCCCGCCGCAGGCACGGTGAACTGGCCGGTGTACTGGCCGTTGCCGTCGGTGTCGGTGAGGGCCACCGTGCCCAGGTCCGCGTCCAGCACCAGCGTGGCCGTGCCGGTGGCGGGATAGGCACTGGCCGAAAGCGTGAAGGTGACCACGTCGCCGTTGTGTTTGGTCACGCCCGCGCAATCGCAGGAGACGTTGCCCACAATGGGCCGGGCGTCGAAGACAAACAGGTTCTGCCCCTCGATGCTGCCCGACACCCCCTGCTGATCGGTGAGCGTGGCCAGACCGTTCACCGCCCCCACCGGCCCCACCGCCGGGGCGGTGAGCACACCGGTATAAAGGCCGTCGCCCAACAGCAGGTCCGGCGACTGGCCGTCATCGCGCAGGGCCACGCCCACGTTGAGCGTGCCTATCCACACACTGGCGCTCGCCCCCAGAATGTTGCCCGCGTCCAGCACCACCGTGGCGCTCTGGCCCGGCAGAATCGTCTGGCCCGACTGGGGACTGGTGAGGGAGCGCAGGCTGTTTTCCAGGCGCGTGATGGTGAGCGACTGGCTCACGGCGTTTTCCACGGCGTCCATGGCGCTTACGGTGAGGGTGTTCAGCCCCACGCTCAGTGGCACCACCAGACTGAAGGCCCCGCCTGCGGAAAGTTCCAGCAGGTTGAGGTATCCCCCCTCGGCGGTCACGGTGACCTGTGTGGTGTTGTTGTCGGTGAGCTGGCCGCTCAGCAGCACGTCTGTGCCGATGGTGAGCGGGGGAATGGGTGTAAGCGCGAGGGTGGGCAACACGTCCTGCAAACGGGTGGTGGAAACCGTGGCCGTGCTGGTGTTGCCTGCGCCATCGGTGGCGCTGAGGGTGAGGGTGACGGCCCCCAGGGGCAGTCGCACCTCGCCCGCAAAAAACCCGCTGCCCACGTTCAGTGTCACCGGCAGAGCGCCGCCCGTCACGCTCACCTGCGTCACGGCGGGGTCGCTCACAAAACCGGCCACCACCACCGAGGGGCTGATGGTGCTGGCGGGCACGGTGTCGTTGAGCGTGATGCCGGGGCCGGTGGTGTCGGGCACGTTCACCAGCACACTGGCCGACAAGCCCCCCAGGGTGGCGGTGACGGTGGCCTGACCGGGCTTGACCGCCTGCACGGTGGTGTTCTGAAGTGTCACCGCACCGCCCGAAAGCACGAGCGCGGGGGTGGCGGTGAGCAGGTTGCCCTGGGCGTCCAGCACACGGAAATCCAGCGTGCGGGTCTGGCCCACCAGCAGGGTAAAGGCCACGGGATCATGCACCACCTGGGCGGGACCGCCCACACCCACCGACAGGTGCAGCGTGCGGCGGCCCGGCACACTGGCGCTGGTGAGAATGGCGGTGACGCTGAACACGCCGAGCGTGACGGGCAGTGTCCACACATTGCCGGACACCATGCCGCCGCTCACGCGATAACTCACCGCCGCGCCGGACGGCTCGGTCACCGCCAGCAGGTCCACCACCGCGCCCACCGTGGCGGTGGACAGGGGAGCGGCCCCCGCCATGAGGGCAAAACTTCTCAGGAAGGGGTCCACCGTGGTGTCGCTGGTGTCGGGGATGCCGTCGTTGTCCCGGTCGCCATCGCCCGTGTCGGTCAGGTCCGGCTTGCCGTCGTTGTCGTCGTCGGTGTCCTGGGTGTCCTGATTGTCCAGGGAGCCGTCGTTGTCGCTGTCGGTGTCCTGGCTGTCGGCGGTGGCGTCGTTGTCGTCGTCGGTGTCGGTGGCGTCATCCACGCCGTCAAAGTCCTGGTCATAGGTGCTTTCATCACCGGGGCCCAAAACACCGTCGGCGTTTTTGTCCACATACGCCACGCCGTTGTCAGTGTGCCACACCGGGTCTTCACCCACGGGCCAGTTGAACCCCACCTGATCAAACTCCCGGAACCGCGCCGGATTCACCGAAGCTGAATAGGCCCCCATCAGCGCCATGGCCTGCCCCTGGGCCACCGCCCGCAGGTGCATGGTCAGGCCCGCCACCAGTTCCACCGTCAGGGTGCGTTCCGGCCCCAGGCCGCTCACCTTGAGGGTGGTGCGGCCGGTGGGCAGATTCTTGAGGCTCACCCCTGCCGCGCCGGTGAGGGTCTGGGTCTGGGTGCTGCTGCTCAGGGTGACGGTGAGGGTGAGGGGTGTGGTGATGCCGGTGGGGGTGTCCTGACAATGCGCCAGCGCGCCTGAGTGCAGCTTGAAGGGACTGGTGAGGCCATCGCAGGCGGCTGCGGCCTGGGCGCTGCGCCCAGCCCCCAGGCTGGTGGCGTCGAGATACACCGTGGCTACGTCGGGAACAGAGGGGGTGACCAGACCACCCGATCCACCACCGCTGGTGATGGGCGCGGCACCCGGCGGCACCTTCAGCCCCCCGCCGCCGCCACCGCCACAACCGGCGTTCAGCCCCAACAGACCCGCCAGAACAACCAGCCCCAACCCCTGCCGCGCCACATGCAGAACGAAACCAGGGATTTTTGCCCTTTGCGGCGACGGGGGCGTCGCCGCTACTCCGGTTAGGTTAACCGCCAGGCGCGCCAACCATCTTTTGCGCCAGAGGGCTTTCATGGCTGATCCTTTTTCGGGCTGGGCGTTTTTTCTCCTGGCAACGGTGCGTCAGGGTCCGCCACCGACCCGGCGCGGGCAAAAAAGAACCCTCCGCTGAACAACCCCAGAGACACAATCATGGCCTTCATCTGTTTGGCCATGGCCCCCATGCCCACGTCAGAGCCCATCACGCCCACCACGAAGGCATAGAC
>CAYJOG010000123.1:1165-7586 GCA_964371695.1 uncultured bacterium | reverse complement strand
CCTGCGGGGGGCCGAACCAAACAGGTGGGCCATCCTGGCGGCGGCCACCACACCCAGGTGCGTGTCCAGCACCAGACGCCCCGTGAGCAGCGGGCTGAGCATGAAGGCCGCCGCCGCCGCCAGAGACAGGTCATCCCGCACGCCAAAAAGCCTGAGCCAGCGGAACACTCCCCAGCCCGCCAGCCACAGGTGCGCCGCCACAAACAGGCCAAAAAACCGGTCATAACCCGCCGCCAGCCACAGGTCTGCCAAGGGGTAATAGGGGCTGAGGGCCAGGCCCCGCCCATCTGGGGGGTCCACACCGCCCCTTCGGGCCGGTTTTCCAGGGCGAACCGCATGGCCCGCCAGCCCCAGTGGCCATCCAGCGAATGCATGGGCTGGCCCGCCACGAGCGCAGGCAGCATCATGAAAAGCGCCACGCCCCACAGCGCCAGATGCACAGCCGCCCAGTGGCGTGGCTTCTCTTGTGGCGGCGAGGCGGGGACGGTCACGGGAACCGGCCCATTATCGCCGCTTCTAAAAATCCCTAACAAAAAGCCGTCCCTGGCTTTTTGTTCACGCCGTGACGAAAAATGAATTTCCGTCACGAGCGCGAAAACCTGCGCTTTTGCAAAGCTCCGGTTTTCGAATGCGCTCATCCATGAGCGCAAGAGCCTGTTGGCTGGTTTTTGACTACTTTCCCAACAGGCTCCTATTTAACCAACCGCAACGTGAGGGGGTAACGATAGGGCTGGCCCGAAGACGCCGAAATGGCCGCCAACACCGAAAACACCACCTGCACCACAAACAGCACCCCCACCAGCAGCACAAAAATGAAAACCCCCACCACGATGAAAAACAGCGGCAGGCACACCACAAAACCCAGCGCCCCCCAAATGATCAGCGAGAGGTGAAAGTTCACGGCCTCTTTGCCCTGGTCGTCAATAAAGGGGCTTTCGTTGCGTTTGAGCAACCACAGCACCAGCGGGGCCGCCACCCACAACACACCGTTGCCCAGCCAGCCCAACAGCGCGCTCAGGTGAATGGCCATGGCCCAGTTGCGGGCGTTGCTGTCGGGCGCATAAAACGACTCCCCCATGCCGGGGGTGTCTTCGGCCAGGGGCGGCGGTGGCAAGGGCGGCGTGGTCATGGGATTTTAGTTTACGCCATGCAAATTTTTGCCGTTCGTTTCAAAGTCCCACGGACTGGCTTTTACAATGCCCCTTCCACAGGAGGTTCAACATGTCTGCCAAAAATCAGGTTTTTCCTGAAGCCGCTTTTGTCACGGGTGCGACGGGTTTTCTGGGTTCGCACGTGGCGCGTCAACTGGCCGAGGCGGGTGTGGACGTGCGGGTGCTGGCGCGCCCCGGCGCAAAAATGGACGCGCTGGAAGGCGTGGACGTGACGGTGATAGAAGGAGGGCTGGAAGACGAAGCCGCTTTGGCCAAAGGCATGGTGGGCGCAGACTGGGTTTTTCACGTGGCCGCCAGCGTGAACATGTGGAAAAACCGCTGGGCCATGAGCCACCGCGTGAACGTGCTGGGCACCCGCGCCATGGTGCAGGCGGCGCTGAAAAGCGGCGTGAAGCGGTTTGTGCATACCAGCACGGTGAGCACCATCGGCAAACCCCTTGGCAGCAGCGACGACGACGTGGTGGAGGTGGACGAAGACACCACCTACAACCTCGAAGAATTTTCCATGACCTATCCCCACACCAAGTGGCTGGCCGAGTTGGAGGTGAAAGCGGGACTGGCCCAGGGCCTGGCCGCCGTCATCATCCACCCCAGCATGATTGTGGGGCCGGGCGACGTGAACGTGAACATCGGACGGTATCTGATGGAAGCCAAGAAAAACCGCATGGTGCTCGCGCCGGATTCCTGGACCAACCTGTGCGACGTGCGCGACGTGGCGCAGGGCCACATTCTGGCGGCGCAAAAAGGCGGGGTGGGTGAGCATTACATCCTCACCGCCCACGCCGTGCCCGCACGGGAGTTTTACGCCGCCTGCGCCGAACTCACCGGCGGCATGAAGCCATTTTTCACCCTGCCCACCGGCGTGCTGCTGGGCCTGGGGCGACTGATGGACGCCGTGGGCGATCTGACCGGCGAGGAACCGCTCTTCACCACCGAAATGGCCCAGCAGGGGAGCCTCAAGTTCCGCATCAGAAACGATAAGGCGGTGCGGGAGCTGGGCTACACCACCCGCCCCTGGCGCGACTCGCTGGAGGACGCGCACGCGTGGTATCACGAGCGGGGGATGATTTGATTCACCTGTCCGACTCAGGCTCCCAGAGCACAAACTTCCAGCGCCAGCGGCCCGTGTTCACCAGCACACCCTGGCCCTGGCTCACCGGCGCGTGGGGGCTGGGGGGGCCAAGCACCACGTCGGGCCTGCCGTCGCCCATCAGGTCCACCACTTCGGCAAAAGGATAAAGGCCAAAGTCCTCGTCCACACCGGCGGGCAGTGTGGAAAGCAGTTTCAGCCCCCTGCCCTTGCGGCGCAGGGCGGCGAACAGTCCCTGCCGGGGCAACACGCAATCCGTGCCGTGGGCCACGCGCACCCACAGTGTCCAGGCGCTGCTCTTGAGCGACTCACGCACCGGCAGAAACTGGCACACCCGACGCTGGTCTTCCAGCGGCACGTTTTGCAGCAGGGGTGAAGGATCGGTTTTGGCGAGCGCCCGCAGCACTTCGTCCTCCAGCGTGCGCAGTTCCTCTTCGGTCTGATCCACCATCAGGGGGCCGACGCCGGTGGAGACGTTGTCCAGACGCAGGCGGTCAAACCGGCCCTCTGCCAGCAGCGCCCGCACCGCGTCTGATTTTTCAGGGTGCAGACGCAGGCTCAGGCGGTGCAACAGTCCCACGCCCGCCGCCCTGTCCGAGCCGGGCAACAGGTGGGGCATGGGTTCTTCCACCGTGGCCACGCCCGCCAGGCGGCCATCCAGCAGCAGACTCAGCTCCTGCTGGCGGCGCAGCGGACAGGCCGCAAAAAGTTCCCGCACCGCCACCGCTGCGCTGGCCCGCAGCAACAGCGGGCGCTCTGGAGGCGGCGGCGCTTCGCCATCCACACCCTGGGGCGATAAACGGGCCATGAGTTCCGTGAGTTTGTCGGGCGAGAGACTGCGCTGGTCACAGCCGCAGGGCACCCGATGGATGCCCTCAAAACACCGGCTCACGGCGGCGCACAGGCTGTTTTCTTCGCCGCAGCGGGTGAGGGTGGCCATCACCTGCACCGCGCCGGAGGGGTTGAGCGTGCGCCGGGGCGTGGTGCGCACGGGGCGCAGCGAGGCGTCCAGCCCCGGCTCCATCCGGCCCACGGCCGCGCCCTGGGTGGCCAGCAAAAACAGCAGCCCGGCCAGCAGGCCAAGTCCTCCCCCTCGCAACACAGACATGACCGACACAGTATAGGTAT
The DNA here is from genome assembly GCA_964371695.1 of uncultured bacterium. Classification (GTDB taxonomy): domain Bacteria; phylum CAYJOG01; class CAYJOG01; order CAYJOG01; family CAYJOG01; genus CAYJOG01. Next base: position 4,196 of record CAYJOG010000123.1, on the reverse strand, counting down.
TGCCCAGAGCAGGGGACACGGCGATCAGGTGGTGGCGGCTTTTTTGACCCGAAACGGTTGGGCAATGGCAGTAAGCTGCGCTTTTGCTGAAAATGCCTTATGATTTCTGCATAAAGTCATGCGCCTCAAGAGACTGTATGTAGATAACTACCGTTGCCTGGAAAACTTCGAGATGCATTTTGATTCGCTTTCGTTGTTCAGCGGAGCAAACGGGTCTGGAAAAACGGCTGTCTTTGATGTCTTGGCAAAACTACAAGCATTTGTTTGGCTGCAGGACAATTCAGTCAAAGCCCTTTTTTCCCCATTTACGCGAACGCGCTGGAAAAAAAGCGATTTTCAGCGATTTGAGCTAGAAACAGAATGTAGTGACGGAAGCAACTATCTCTATAGTTTGACAATATGCAATCCTGATCAGCCGAAAGAGTCTCGCGTCGTTACAGAAAAGCTTTCCGTAGATGGCAAACCACTGTTTGAATTAGATGAAAAAGGAGAAGGGCACTTATATAAAGACAGCGGACAGAAGGGGCCAAGTTTCCCGTTTAACTGGAGGAATTCTGGGCTCGGATTTATTGTTCCTGGCGAGTCAAACAAAAAACTGACCCACTTCAAGACAGAAATTGCCAAGTGGCTGATTGGATTCATCAATCCATGGAACATGAGTTTTTTCTCTGAAAAAAAATCGAGTCATCCATCAGCAGATTTTTCTAATTTTGTTTCCTGGTACAGTTTCTTAAGCCATCAACATGCCGCTACATTTTATAAAGTCATGCCGTATCTTGAAGAGGCAATTCCTGGGTTTGAAGGCTTTAACGTTGTCCAGACAGGTGAAACCCAAAGTGTGCTCAAGGCAAAGTTCAAGGGGACTGAAGAGCCATACTGGTTTCATGATTTATCCGAAGGGCAAAAAGTTCTTTCTGTACTCTATGTGATACTCGCAGGGCTGAAGGGGCTTGGTTATTCAATCTTCCTGGATGAACCAGACAACTTTCTCTCCGCAAAAGAAATCCAGCCGTGGTTTTCCCTGGTTGAAGAATTTGTGGAAGACGGTTTTTTAAGTCAGGCGACGTTCATCTCACACCATCCAGAGGCTCTTGACTATCTGGGTGTCAGAGATATGGTTTGGTTTGAGCGGGAGGCGGAAGGGCCCACCCGGTTCAGAAAAAATGTGTTTCATGATTCTGAATTAACACCAAGCGAATTGGTGGCGAGAGATCTGGTTTGAGCCATGAAACGCATTGACATTCTTTGTGAAGACAGGGCCCATTTCTCTTTTGTGAACACGTTTCTCAAAAAGATGGGTTATGCGCGTGGCATTTATCAAATTCCATTTCCAACGAAATGCGGCAAGGATCATGTCATTCGGAACTTCCCCAAAAACGTCAAGGAACTCAGGAAAAAGGGTCTCAGGAGCAGGGCCCTTGTCGCGATTCTTGATGCCGACAATCACACGATTGACCAAGACAGAAAAGTCCTGCTTGCCACGCTTGGGAACGAACCAATAACTTCAAGCGATAAGGTGTTGATCGTAATTCCAAAATGGGAAATAGAAACATGGGTTTTATTCTTGTCTGGCCAAACTGTAGACGAATCAATCAAATGTCCTGAAGATCGAAAAATCAAAGACAAAATTAAAGACGCTGCCAAAAAATTGGCTGAACACTGTCAGGCCAATTCTTTGCCCAAAGACGCTCCACCCTCTTTGAAAACCCTTTGCAAAAGTGACTGGAGAGACCGATTGCCGGAATGAGTCAGTTTCCGACTGAAACAAGGCTGTTTGCCGTTTCGGCCTTCACCAGCGTGCCGCCGCCCAGCACGCGGTCGTCGTCTTCGTCATAAAGCACCATGGCCTGACCGGGGGCGGCCACCACAGGCGCGGACGTGTGAACCCACAGGCTGCCGGGCTCCTCCGCAGCAGCCCAGGTGGCCGGTGTGCTGGCGCGGCCATAACGCACCTGCACCCGCAGGCGGTCGGGCAGATCAGCCGGGTCGTTGCCCGGCAGCGTGGTGCTCACGTGCCGCACCAGCAGGGCGGTGGAACCCAGATGCTCCTGCGGCCCCACCACCACGCGGTTGTGGGCCGGGTCGAGATGCAGCACATACCACGCGCCTTCCTGACCATGGCCCCCGCCAATGCCCAGGCCATGGCGCTGGCCCACGGTGTAGCGGTGCAGGCCCTGATGCTGCCCCAGCACGCGACCCTGTTCATCCACCAGTTCGCCGACCCGGCCAATGCCCGGTTGTTCTTTTTCCAGATAATCAATGTGGCTGTGGCCCACAAAACAGATGTCCTGGCTTTCGGGTGTATTTTGTGTGGCCAAGCCCAGACTGGCCGCCAGGGCGCGGGTTTCCGATTTTTGCAGGTCTCCCAGGGGGAAATGCAGGCGGGCCAGTTGTGCGTGCCGCAGCATATAAAGGGCGTAGCTCTGGTCTTTGTGGGTGTCGCGGCCCCGCCGCAGCTCGGCCTGGGGGGTGATGCGGGCGTAGTGGCCCGTGGCCACGTCGGTGAAGCCAAAAGACCGGGCCAGTTCAAACAGGTAGTCAAACTTGACGTGGCGGTTGCAGCTCACGCAGGGGTTGGGGGTGAAGCCGTGGGCGTAGTCCTGCACAAAAGGGTCAATGACCGTTTTGCGGAACAGGTCCGAGGCGTCCACCACCGAAAAGGGAATGTCCAGCCTGGCGCACACCTGACGGGCGCGGGCCACGCCATCCAGCCCGCAACACTGGCCGCTTGCGCCGTCCGGGGCCAGCTTGAGCGTGAGGCCCAGCAGCGTGTGACCCTGCTGCCTGAGCAGCGCCGCCGCCACCGAGCTGTCCACACCGCCCGAAAGCGCCACCACTATGCGCCGTGGTTCATTCATGGCCCAAGATTAGCAGGGTGTTGGCGAATACCCCGTCAAACCGCTGATAATCAGGCGTCATTCCCGCAAAAGCGGCAGTCCAGTCCGACAAAAGCACCCCTTTTTTCTTTTGGTGGTGGGGCAGGCGACAGTGGGGGGGGGGGGGGGGGGCCGCCCCCCCGCCCAAAAAAAAA
>CAYJOG010000123.1:0-1155 GCA_964371695.1 uncultured bacterium | reverse complement strand
GTCCCCGCCCGCCTGAACAAAAAGGACAAAAATCCTTTTTCTTTAAATGGCGGGCGGGGACGCCCGCCCCACTGAAAGAGCACAGAAAAAGAATTCAGAAAAAGGTGTGTTGTTTTTTGTTTCAACTGGATTCCCGCTTTCGCGGGAATGACGGCGGGGGCGCTGAGTCTTTTTATCTTCCCGACTACTGACTTCCAATCTCCGACTTCCTGCTTCCCGCCCTCACGGCTCTTCGTTCAACTGATGGGGCGGGATTTTTTTGAGGTTCGCGCCGGTGCGGGCCACCAGATTGCTGGCGCGCAGCAGGCTGTCGAAGGTGCCAGCATCGGTCCACCAGCCCTGAATTTCCGTGGCCTGCATCTGTTTTTTGCGCAGGTAGTGGTTGTTCACGTCGGTGATTTCCAGTTCGCCCCGCGACGAAGGTTTCAGGGTTTTGGCCACCCTGAACACCGTGTGGTCATACAGATACACCCCAATCACCGCCATGGAAGACGGCGGGTTTTTGGGTTTCTCGATGATTTCCACAATGCGGCCCTTGGTGTCGAACCGGGGCACGCCAAAGCGGTGGGGGTCGGGCACACGCTTGAGCAGAATGTGCGCCCCCACAGGATTTTTGCGAAACGCCCGCACCGCCTCGATGACGTTGCCCTGGATGAGGTTGTCCCCCAGCATCACCGCCACGGGGCCGCCGTCTGCGTGGTGCTCGGCCAGTTTCAGCGCGTCGGCAATGCCGCCCTCGCCCTGCTGATAGGCGTAGCTCACGTTTTTCAGGCCAAAGTCTTTGCCGTTGCCGATGAGCTTCAGAAAGTCCCCCGCGTTGTTGCCGCCCGTGACAATCAGCAGGTCATCTATACCCGCCAGTTGCAGCGTCTCGATGGGGTAATACACCATGGGTTTGTCATAAACCGGCAGCAGGTGTTTGTTGGTGATTTTGGTGAGCGGATGCAGGCGGGTACCTTTGCCTCCGGCGAGAATGACGCCCTTCATGGTTGGTCCTTTGTGTGGGATTGGAAAACTGGTGTGAGGCTATGTGGCGTTTTTCGTCTCGCTTGGAGTGGATGTTTAGGGTGTGTGCGAAATCTGGAAATATCGCCCCCTCTTGGAGTAGCGGCGGTGTCCCCACCGCCGTAAAAAACCCTGTGGTTAAAACAAAAA
>CAYJOG010000122.1:5394-7599 GCA_964371695.1 uncultured bacterium | reverse complement strand
CATTGGGGCATCTGGCCGAGCAAAGGCGATAGCGACACCGCCGCTACTCTGGAAAAGTTAGCCGTTATGGGCGGGACGCCTGCCCCACTCAAAAAAGAGGTTTGTTGTCTATATTTCTACTGGATTCCCGCTTTCGCGGGAATGACGCCGGGGTCGCCAGGGTTTTGATCTGAAAAACTCAGCAAAAAGCTCCACCGATTCCGAAAACGCTCTAGACAGGCTCTTAGTTCGCTTCGTAGCTACAGGTGAAAACAATTGTTCCGTTGCCGTCCATCGCAACTGCGGCAGCGGCAACGGCATCCGCCACGCCTTCGAGCACAATTTGTGTGGTATTGGGGAGGATCAGGCCCGCCAGTTGCCGGGAAGCCCCAACGGTCAGGTTTTGATAGTGGAAAGAACAGGTGGCACGAAGGTCGGTCACGTTCTTGCTGGCGAAGGGAAGGCCGTTGATCACCAGGTTCCCGGTGCCGGTGTGCGAAGTCCAGTCCAAATGTCCCGTCACGGTCACCAGGGAGCCCACCCTCACATAGCGGCACGCCGGACTGAAACTCCAGGTGGGTGAGCCAGCCACCGTTGTCCCTTCCAGTGCGCAGGTCCAGGTGTTGCTGTCATAAAAATCCAGCGGCATGCTGCCAGGGCCGACAGACCTGAGCTTGATACCACCCATATCTGCCACAAAGGCACTGGCCGAAACAATGCCAGAGCTGGAAAGCCCGCCGAGGTTGTCCACCTTCAGTTTCTGCACCCCGTTCACACCCAACTCCAGCAGGTTGGCCGATTGGCCCGCCGGAGCGTTGGCATAAAGCGGGACAACGCCGGTGGCGTCGGTACTGAGGCTCAGCGCACCGCTGGGGCCAACTTCCAGAATGACGCCAGGGCCTTTGCGGATTTCAATGAACTTGGCCGTGGAACCGCCGGGCGTGGCGATGGACAGAGGCACCGCCGTGCCGTTGTCGGTGCTGATGCTCAACTGGCCGTTGCTGGAAATGTTCAGCAGGTTGCTTGCACCTTTTTTGAGCGTGAGCATGTTGGCGGTGAGGCCCGCAGAGGCTATCACCTTGATGGGAATGTCGCCGTTCACGTCGGTGCTCATGCTGAGCGCGCCGCTGGCGAGTATTTCGGTCAGATTCCCCGCCCCTTTTGAAAATTCCAGGTACTTGCCGGTGTATCCCGGCTGCGCGTTGGCCCGGTAAGCCATGGTTGAAGTAGCGGGCTTCAGTAATAATTCCCCAGGAGCTGAATAAAGCAGGCGGTCAATACTGCCATCCTGAATCAGCAGCACTGGTGTGCCACCTGGGACACTACGGTCCATCTTCAGCATCGGCTCGGTGTTCACGCTCTGGGTGATGGTGACACCGCCACTGGCGAGCACCTTGAACTTGTCCAGACCGTTCACCGCCAATTTGACGAGAGCGGCTGTCTGGCCGTTGACGGCGGCGACCTGGATGGGAATGGTGGTGTTGACCTGATTGCTGAGGGACAGGCCGCCGTCGTTGTCCACCACCAGCTTGGCCACGTTGTTTCTTTCCAGCTTGATGAGATTGCCAGAGCCCTTGTGATTGGCGTAAAAGGCAGCGCCGCTGCCGTCGACGTCTACCTGCAGGGCGTTGACCGTTGCGCCCGGTGCATTGAGGCTGAACTTGCCGGCAGGCGCGCCGTTGGTGAACGAAACACCCTGCACAGCCGCCCCCGGCCCACCGCTGACCTCGGCATATACCCCGTTACCGATGTTGCTGCTGGCGCTGATGGCGCCGCTGGTGCTGAGGGTGCCCATGGTGGGCACATTGCCGTTGTTGTCCACAATAAACTTGTCCACACCACCCATGCGCAGGCGCAGCAGATTGCCTGTCTGGCCCGTGGGGGCATCCACCCGCAGCGACTCCGCGCCGGTGAGGGGGTTGGAAATGCTCAGCGTGCCGCCATTGGTCACCACCACCGCGTTGATGTTGTTGCGCATGATGCGCAGCAGGTCGCCGGTGTTCATGTTGTTCACCATGAGCGGGGCCTCACTGGGTGTGCTGGCGCTGACGCTGAGTTGGCCGGTCATGTTATCGCCGATTTTGGCCACTTTGGTGTTGTCCGTGGCATTGATGTTCGTGAGGCCAGAGCCGTCACCAAAGAAGTTCGCCGCCGACAACTGACCCGATACGCTCAAAGCCGTGGAAATACTCACGCCGCCCAGGTTGGTCACCGTCAGGGCGTCGG
>CAYJOG010000122.1:0-5294 GCA_964371695.1 uncultured bacterium | reverse complement strand
GCCGGGGCCATAGGTCTCCGCCACCACCTGACCGCCCGACAGCGTCATCACGCCGCCCAGCGTTTTGCCATCGCCGTAATAACTGCCCGCCGACAACTGACCCGATACACTCAAAGCCGTGGAAATACTCACGCCGCCCAGGTTGGTCACCGTCAGGGCGTCGGAACCAGCGTTTCTAATCACCAACACCGGCCCGGTGCCGTTCTGGTCCATCACCGTGCCGGGGCTGCCGGGGCCATAGGTCTCCGCCACCACCTGACCGCCCGACAGCGTCATCACGCCGGTAAGCCCCGTGCCGCTGCCCACAAATTTGCTGGCAGTGACTGTGGCGCTGCTGCTCACGCCGCCCATGCTGTCCACCAACATGGCATTCACGCCGTTGACACGCAGCCGCAGCAGGTCGGCGGTTTGACCGGTGGGAGCGTTAACCGTAAGGGGTGCGGCAGACGTGTTGCCGCTGTTGACCCACGCGCTGCCTGCGGCGTCCACCGCAAAAAGGTCGGTGCCGTTGATTTGCAGTTTCATGAGGTCCCCGACGTGGCCGGAGGGCTGGTTGATGGTGAACGGTACCGCACCGGTGGTGTAGGCGCTCACGCTGATGGCCCCGTCGTTGTTCACCAACATCACGTTCTGGGCGTTGCGCTGCAACCGCACGATGTTTTGCGTCATGCCTGCCGGGGCGTTGATGGTGAATGCGTTGGCCCCCGTGTTGCCCGGATACATCTCGACATCGCCATAGGGCTGCACCGAAAAAGCCGTGGTGGCGCCATATTTGGCCTGGAACAGCGGCGCGCCGGGCGCAGCCGTGCCCGCCACAATGAGCGGCGTGGCGCCCCCGTTGATCATGGAGATGGAAAGCGCACCATCGTTGCTGACCTCAAAACGGGTGTCGCCGTTTTTGCGGACTTCCAGCAATTTGCCCGCGCCGGTCTGGTTTACGTCCAGCGGCGCGCCCGGCCCCACGCTGGCGCTGATGCTGAGTTGGCCGGTCATGTTGTCGCCTGCGCGTGTGACTTTGTTGGGGTCAGCCGCGCCGGGCGGCAGGTTGGTGAGTTGACTGCCGTCGCCGATGAAATAAGCCGCCTGCACGTCGCCGCTGGCGCTGATGTTGGCACTGGCCGAAACACCCCCCACCGGCGAAACGGTGAATTTGTCTGCCGCGTTGGCCACGAGGCGCATGAGGTTTGCCGTTTGGCCGGGCGGGGCAGAAACCAGAATTGGCTCGGTGCCCGTGTTGTTGGTGTTGAGCGAAATGCGGCCATCGTTGCTGACAGTGAACCGGGTGACACCACTGGCCTGCAACCGCAGCAGGTTGCCTGTGCCGGTGTTGTCGCCAAAAATCAGTGCCGAGGCACCCGCCCCCACGTTGGCGCTCACGGAGAGGGCGCCACTGCTGGAAAGCCCCGCCGGATCTATCTGGCCAGTGTTGCGCACCCGCAGGGCGTCTGCGCCGTTCACCTGCAAGCTCAACAGGTCGGCCGTCTGCCCGGCAGGCTGGTTCACCAAAATGGGCGTGTCGGCGGTGGTGTCGGTGGAAATGCTGAGTGCGCCCGCGTTGTTGAGGACAACCCGATTGACGCCGCCCCGTGCCCACTGGGCCATGTCGGCGGATTGGCCAGCCGGCGCGGAGATGTTGAGGGGCACCGTGCCTGATGCGAGGGAGTTGACCGTCACCGCGCCGCTGTTGCCCACCGAGAAACGGGTTCCTCCACCCACCTGTGCCTGAATAATGTTGGTGGCCTGACCTGCCGGTGCATTGACATTAAATGGAATGCTTGCCGTGTTTGTATTGGAAACGGAAAGCGCCCCCTGGTTATCCACCGTCAGGGTTTTCGCGCCTGCCTGGAATACGTTCAGCAGGTCTCCGGCCCCCGTGTTTTCAATCATGAGCGGTGTGGCGCTGGCGCTGATGAAAAGCGAACCGGTCATGGCGTCGCCCCCCTTGGCCACCTTGCCGGGGTCGACTGCGTTGACGCCAGTGAGTCCCGCGCCGCTGCCCACAAAGGCGCTTGCGGTGATGGTGCCGCTGGAACTGACACCGCCTGAGTTGTCCACCACCAACCGGTCGGCACTGCTTTTTTGCAACCGCAGCAGCGCGCCCGTTCCAGCGTGGTCCCCTTTGATGAGATCCTGCCCGCCACCGGCGCTGGAAACCTTTACCACTTCGGTGATGGCGCCAGCGTTGAGGTTTTGCAACAGGGCCGCAAAGCCATCGGAACCTGGGCTTACCTTGGACCAAACCCCCGCCTGGGCGCTGCCGCTGACAAATGCCTGCACCGCCACGCCCCCCGCACCATCGGCCAAACCATAAACACCCATGCCGTTGCCGCTGTTGGACTCACCCTGGACACCGATGCCATTCAGTCCCCCGATGTTCTTGCCATACACGCCCACGGCACCGCTTCCCTGCACTTCGGCAGACACGCCGCCCCCACCACCCGACTGCACCAGCGCCACCAGCGGCTGGCCCACTGTGGCGCTCACAGTGAGCGTACCCGTCATGGTGTCACCGGTTTTGGACACTTTGCCCGCGTCGTTGACGCCAGTGAGTCCCGCGCCGCTGCCCACAAAGGCGCTTGCGGTGATGGTGCTGGGTGTGCTGATGCCCCCGTTGTTGTCCACCACGAGCTTGTCCACCCCGTTGAGTTGAAGTTGCATCAGGTTGGCGGTCTGGCCAGCGGGCTGGTTGACCCTAATGGGGACATCGCCGACAACGCCAGTGGAAATGCTCAACTGGCCGCGGCTGTCGAACGCCGCCACCGCCGCGTAGTTCACGTTCATCCGAATCTGGGGGCCGACTCCGTTGTTGTTGAGGAAGATTCCGGGGCCGTTGCCATACTGGTCCAGATTCAGGACCGAGGACGTCCCGCCTGAGTTCATCCACGCGGAGATGGCTTCCCCGTTGCCGGAAGAGACTTCCACCCGGAGCCCCGGGAGAGTCCCGCCCTGGTCGACAAACAAACCGTGTCCCGCACCGACGCTCACGGACAGGGTTCCCGTCATCGTGTCGCCGGTTTTGGACACCTTGCTGGCGTCGTTAATGCCGGTCAGCCCCACACCGCTGCCCACAAAGGCGCTGGCGGTGATGGTGCCAGAAGAGCTGATATCCGCCACCGTGGGAATGCTGCCGTTCGGCCCCACGGCAAACACAAGTCCCCCGCCTACACGCGCCCTCAACAGGTTGGCCGACTGGCCCACCGGGGCATCCAGCGTCATGGGAATCGCAGCCGCGTTGCTGGTTGAAATAATCTGGTTGCCGGCGGCGGACACCGCCATCATGGTCACGCCGTCCACTTTCAGGTCCAGCAGATTGGCCGCTTGGCCAACGGGTTGATTCACCTGAAGGGGAATGTCTCCCGTGCCGCCGGTGGAAATACTGAGAGCACCCACATTGCTCACCACAAACCTGTCCTGGCTGTTGTTGCGCAGGTTCACCAACTGGCCGCCACCGGTCTGGTTGGCCTCGAAAACCGGCGTGGCCGCGCTGCCGCTGGCGGCAAAGCGTTTGGCAAAGGGCACACCGGCGCTGTCCACCGTAAACAGGGGCGTGCCATTGACTTTCAGTTCCATGAGGTTACCGGTCTGGCCCGCAGGCTGGTTGACCTGGATGGGCACGTCGCCGGTGGCATCGGTGGAAATGCTGAGCGTGCCGGTGCCGCCAACAACCATCCTGGGCTGGGCGTTGTTTTCCAGCGCCAGCAGGTTGCCCCCGCCATCCTGGCGCAAAACAAGGGCCGGTTGCGCCGTGTTCACGCTCACGCTCAACTGACCTGTCATGGTGTCGCCGGTCTTTTTCACACGACCGGAATCCACCACATTGACCAGTTGCGAGCCATCACCAATGAAATAAGCCGCCTGAATGTCTCCGCTGGCGCTCAAGCCCGCGCTCACACTCACGCCCCCCACGTTGCTCACCACAAACTTGTCCGCCCCGGATTGTTTGAGGGCCATGAGCGGGCCGGTGCTCATCTGGTCAACCCGCAGGGCAGGCACTGCCGCCGAAACCGCGCTGAGGGACAAATTGCCATCGTTTTCCACCACAAAGCGGTCTGCACTGCCTTTTTTGAGTTGCATCAACAGGCCCGTGCCCATGTGGTTGCCACCCAAAAGCGCACCGGAAGTGGCCCCGTTCAGCAACACCGCCAAGCCGCCGCCGGTGGTGGCGTCGTTGTTACGCACCACCAGGGCATCACCCGTGAGGTTTCGGTTGATATCCCCCATCAAAATGATGTCGCCGTTATTACCTACAGAAAACTTGCCCGCACCACCCTGGGCCAGCGTAATAAGACTGCCCGCGCCTGCGTTGTTCACCACCAGCGGCGAATCCAGCCCGCCCACGTTGGCGCTGATGGTAAGCGTGCCGGTCATGGTGTCACCGTTTATATTCACCTTGTTCGGGTCAGCCGCCACGTTGGTGAGGGCCGAGCCGTCACCCGCAAAAGCGCTGGCGGTGACGACACCGCTGGCGCTGACGCCGCCGTTGTTGCTCACCACAAACTTGTCTGCCGCAGCCTGCTTCAACACCATGAGATTGCCTGAGCCATCGTGATTGCCATAGATCAGGTCGGCGCTGTTGCCGCCGTTCAGCACCTCTACTTTCAACGCCTTGCCGGTGCTCGATGCAATCACCCTGGCGCTGTCACCCGGGCCGTTCTGGTTGACAAACAGCGAGGGCCACGCACCGCTCGTGGCGGAGGCCGAGAGATATGAGGTGGTGAGGAGGCTTTGAGCGGTGATATTGCCGCTGGTCACGTTCAGCGAATTTGAAAGATGCAGGTTACCGAGGCTGTCCATCTGCAACCTGGGAAAACCCGACACATTAAATTGCACGACATTGCCAAGACCGTTCTGATTCACCAGCAGGGCCGCCTCGTTGACGTTCACACTCACCGTAAGCGCACCGGTCATGGTGTCGCCTGCTTTGTTCACCTTGTTGGGGTCAGCAGGCAGGCTGGTGAGGGCCGAGCCGTCGCCCACAAAAGCGCTGGCGGTAACAACGCCGCTGGCGCTGACACCACCGTTGTTGCTCACCACAAACTTGTCCGCCGCGCCCTGACGGAAACGCACGATGGGGCCACCGCCGCTCTGATCCACATCCAGAACACCCTGTGGCCCCGCCGTGTTGCCGCTCAGCAGGCCACCGGCCAAAGGCAACACACCTGTGAGTTGGGAACCATCGCCATAAATCACGTTACCGGTGATGTCGCCCGACACGCTCAGGCCCGCGCTCATGCTCACGGCGCCGTTGTTCTGCACCACAAACTTGTCCACGCCTGTTTTTTTCAGTTGAAGCA
>CAYJOG010000121.1:0-7604 GCA_964371695.1 uncultured bacterium | reverse complement strand
AACACCCAGTCGTGTTTCTGCCCCATCACCACAAACCGGGCCAGCACAATGGCGCTCACCAGCGCCGTCATCACCCGTGTGTCCTGGGCAAAACCCTTCACCGCCAGGGCTTGCAGGCAGAGGAAGAAACACTCCCCCAGCACCTGACGAAAAAGCTCGTTTTGTTTTTGCCAGTCAATGAGACGTGTCATCACCGCACCCCCGCAAATTCCAGGGCTTCGCCCAACAGGCCGCTGCGAAGGGGTTGCGCCAGGCCAGCGGCAATGCGGTCGCTCACATAGTTCTGCATCCAGTTGCACTGGGCCTGACACTGCTCTGGCCCCGGGCCATGAATGTTGGCGACATTGCGCATTTTGTTGGCGGCGGCATAGGCGGATTTGAGGCTGTCATATTCCAGCAGGTTGATTTTCTCCGGCGCGATGGCCGAGGCGGTTTTGCAGGGCCAATAGAGCTGGCCGTCGATGTCCACGTGGGGCTTGAGGGTGGGGTGGCACACCAGCGGCTCGGCCCACAGCAGTTTTTTGAGCAGCTTGTAAGACCCCAGCACCTTGTGGCCGTCTTTTTTGCGCTGAAGGATGCTGCGGGCCAGCGCCTGATAACCGGGGTGGTGCATCAGGCTGTCTTCCACCGTGGGGCCGTGGTTTACCGGCACGGGCGAAAACCACAGGCCCAGGTCATCCGCAAAGTTCATCACCGCTTCGGCTTCGTCCAGCGTGTCCGGTGTTATCACGGTGTTCACGATCACCTTGGTGCCGGTGCGCGTCGCCAGCTCCCGCAGCGCCAGCAGATTCACGAATACCTGCCGCACGGCGTCCTGCTTCACGCCCCAGAGTTTTTCCAGCATGGGCAGGCTCAGGCCATCCAGGCTCACGATGATCACGTCCATCTGTTTGAGCCATTTGGCAAAAGCCGGGTCGGTGAACATTTTGTGCAGGCGGCTGCCGTTGGTGTTGATGAGGAGGGGGTAAAAGTTCTGCTCATGGGCGTAGGTGGTGAGTTCGGCCAGGTCTTTGCGCAGGGTGGGTTCACCGCCGCAAAAATAGATGCCCCGCGTGGTGGGCTTCATCACGTCCAGCAGCGCCTTGCATTTTTCGGTGTCCAGCCGCCCCTGGTTGGAGAGGTGAAAATATTTTTCGCCCTGGTGGTTGTCGCAATAGTCGCAACGGAAGTTGCAGGTGTTGTGCATGGTCCAGATGAAAAACGCCGGCACCAGATCGCCCTCGCCCTGTTTTTGGCGGCGGCGATTGTCGGCCATGGTGAGGGTGGTGGTCTTGAGCGCGTCGAACTTGCGCAGGGCGTCTTTGGCTACCTCGGCGGCGGTGGGCGGGGAGAGGTCCAGCACGGCCTCGGCCTCTTTCACCAGGGCCATGGCCTCGGCCTGGACCTCTGGCCAGAACGGATGCCCCGGCGCGGGGGTGTAATGCTTGAACTTCAGTCCGCCGGTGGGGATTTGGCCCTGGGTGGCGGCGGGCGGAGGGGGGGGTGTGGTTTGTGTCATGGTGGGCTCCTTAAAAGTGAATAGTGTTCACTTTTTTAATTTGCGCCATGCAAAACCCGATTGCAAGGAGTCAAACAGCCAAAACCGCTCGTTTTATGATTTGCGTCATGTTTTGGCGGTGGGGCAAAGCACACGGTGCTGACCCGACAGGGCCTGTTTGCGTTCGTGTTTTTCCAGCACGCCCAAAAGCGGCGCAGGATGGCGGGGCTGCTCCTTGCCGCCCTTGGCACGAGGTTTGCCGCCGCCGGTGGTTTTGGCTGGTTTTCGGGGCAGGGCCGGTGGTTTTTGAAGCTGGGGTTTTTTCCGCCGTCATGCCTACAACATAAGGAGGTGACTTATCGATTGCAGGAATTGACGCCTTTCGTTGCGCAGGGTTTCTTTTTTCTTTTAGCCACAAGCATGTCGATGTCGCTGTTTATGGTGTCGATAGCTGTTTCCAGTTGAGATATTCTATCGACAATGCCATCAATATCCAGGCGCTTTATTTCGGAGCCGACATAATTTTTAATTTCCCCATTGGTTTTTATTAACTTTTCGTCTATTTCTTTCTTTTTATAAACCCTGGCATTAAGAAGCGATAGCGCATTTTTATTTTGTTCTATATTGGCACTGATTTTAGATAACTTATCACTCTCCAATTCGTTTATCATTTTTCTTACACCTTTTATTTTTCTGCTCATAGATAAGTACTCGTTATTTAATCGCACTAAATCATTTTTGAGGAATTTTGTTAGCTTCTCATCAATGCTTTTTTGCTTTCTATCAAGGCCAATTTGCACTTTCTCGATATTTCCTGTGAGGTTTTTATCCAATTCATCAGCCTTTTCTCTCGCTTCTGCAGCTCTATCTCTTGCTATATTTGCGTGTTCCTGTACTTGATTTATCAGACTGTTCGCTTGTTGAAGCCCAGCAGATGTCGCGTTAAGCTGAGTAGTTGCAGCGTCAAGCTGAGTAGTTGTAGCTTTTGTTGAGATATCGAGGTTGTCTGCAATAGATTTTGCATCTCCTGAAGTTTTTTCAAATCTTTCCCTCTCCACCTCTAAGTAACGCCGTGCCGCAGATATGTCCTCTTTTAATGTATCGGCATCTCCGGAAAATTTAAACCCATAAATCAGGCCAAGAAGAACTATCACAAATACGCCCACTAAAACCGCAAGAATTTGAGAGTTGAAGTTTGTTAAGAACTCTAACGGTGTCCTCCTTCTGGCTTCAATCGAATCTCTCACAGCAGCCCTTGCGTCAGTGGCAGAAGTGTTAATTAATACGGAATTTTTCGCGGCTTGCGCACAAAGAGTTTCTATTTTTTTTTCTAAATCTATGATTTTTTCACCCTGTTTTTCCAAAAGATTTGACTTTTTCAACAACAGATCGGCTTGCTCTGCAAGCAAATCATCTTTGGTCACCCTTTTTCGGGATGTAGGCGTTTCGGATTTGGCAGAAGTTTCCTCAGTCATCTTTGCACTCCTCCCACGATACGGGATTCTGTTTTTGAAGCCATTTGTTTATGGAAGAAACAGAGTGTACTAAAGCCTCTGGTACTGGGCAAGTGCCACAACAGCGGATTTATGTTGCATGAAGGGGAACCACCTTGCCCCTGGAACAACTTCTTTACCCCCATCACGCTATCAGGGCAAAATTGGAAACATCCCGGCTGGTTTCACTGCAACGCCTGCATCAGTTCTTCCAGCGGGTGGTTGTGGGCGGTGGCGGCCTCGCGCAGGGTTTTGCCGCCGCCACAGCAGGCGTCCAGGCCATAACGGGCATACACCTCACCGGCCTTGCTGCCCTTGATCTCTGCAATCACCAGCAGCGTCATGTCGGGGTGGATTTCCGTGCCCGGCGGCGGCGGGGCGGTTGGCCCCGGCTGGGTATAGGGGGTGTTGGTTTCGATGGCGTGAACAAGGGCGTCCAGATTCAGCCCCCGGCGCTGGGCGGCCCCCTCGATGGTGATGGTGGGGGCCATCACGGCGCGCACCGCCGGGTTTTTGAGCGGCGTGAAACCGGCCTGAATCAGAATCTCCAGCGCGTGGGGATAACGGGCCAGCGCCTGCTCCACCGTGTTGTCTTTCAGCGGCAGCGCCGTGGCGGCAGTCGTGGCGGAAATCCCCGCCCTCGCCGCCTGCACATCGGGCCACGCCGGGAACAGCATCATGTTCAGCACCACCACAGCCCACACCACCGTGGCGACAAACAGCAGCAGGCCGCTGGCTTCCAGCGGGTGGGCGGCGTTTTTGCCCATTGCCCCCAGCAGCGGCACCAGCAGCCGCAGCAGCACCGCGCCGTTCAAAAGCCACAAAATCACCCGCGCCGCCCGGCCCAGCCAAGGCGCCTTGCGGCTGGTGAGGTTGGGGGCCACCCGCAGGCTGGTGCCCAGCACCGACATGGCCCCGACACCCAGGGCAAAGGAATGTTCCGAGATCGCCACGGTGGTGCTGAGCAGTGTTGAGCCGACCACGCCAGAGCACCACGCCCCAAGCGCCAGCCCCTGCCCCAGCAGCCACCACAGGGCGGCGGCGCGGAAAAACGGCGCGCTGGCGTCATCTTTGGGGGCGGGCCGCAGCACCCAGGCGGGCGCACCCGTCAAAAGCCCCGCCACAAGCAGCGCCACCGCCCCCAGTCCCGCAGCGGTGTTGGCATCGGTATCGTGAAAAACCGTCCAGGCCGCCGCCCCCAGCAGCAGCACCCCGCCAGCGGACAGGTTGCGCCACACCGGCGCGGGTTTCAGGCCGTGAATGCCCCCCATGAAACGCTGGCACACCCCCAGCACCAGGGGGGCCACCGCCAGCAGAAACCACGTGCCGTGCGCCCGCAGTGTGGGCCACAGGCCGAACTGGGCCAGGGCGTCGGCCAAAGCCGCCAGCACCAGACCCACACTGCCCATCCACAGCAGCAGGTCATAGGGCGTTTTGTCTTCGGCGGTGCGCGCCAGCATGATCTTGCTGAGCTGCCACGGAAAAGGCAGCACGCCCACCAGCACCAGCACCGCAGCGGCCTGAGCCCAGGCGGCGGCAAGCGGGCCGCGCCCCAGCAGCAGCATCAGCAGGCCCGACAGATACATCACCGCCCCCGCCAGCGCCAGAAACAGGCCCGCGAGCGCCGGGGCCGGGTTGGGCAGCAGGCGGCCCTTGAAACGCGGAAACGCCTGATAACCAAACCCCAGCATGAACAAGGCGAAAAAACAGGAGAGAAAAACCCGGCTGTGGAAATAGAGCGTCTGGGGTAGAAAAACCCGCCCCAGCATGGCCGGAGAATGGGCCGCCCCCACCATGGCCGCCAGCCACATCAACGTGCCCAGCAACACCCCCGTTGCGCCGCAGATGAACGCGGTGCGATACAACCACCGCGCCCAGCGGCGCTCGGTGGTGGTGGGCTCGCTGGCGGCGGCGCGGCCACAGCGGGCAGCGCGGGCGGCTGGCATTTTCAGTGCAGTCGACAATCCACGTCTCCTTTATTTACAGGCCGCAGGGCGTCTTCGCCAAAATGCTCCAGATATTCGCGCCATGGGCCTTCGCAGCGTTCATCCAGCGCGCAGTCGCCACACCGCTGGCCCTTGGCCTTGCCTTCGTTGCGGCGATAGGCCCCGTAATCGGCCAGATGCACGTCGGCGTCAAAAATCTCGGTGAAGGGAATCTGCGATTCGCTGGCCGCGCCGGTGAGGTCTTCCAGCAGGCACAGGGGCATGGCCTCGGTGTGGGTGGGCAGGCCCGCCCCCAGGCCCGCCCGCACGGCGCGCAGCACAAAGGGCGCGGCTTCATCCAGCCGGGGCGTGACTTCGTCGAACATTTTTTCGGCGGTGCCCAGGGGATGCACCATGGCCAGTTGGGCCTGCGCCACACCAATGCGGTGCAGCAGGCGGATGATGTTGCCCAGGTCAAACAGGTTGCCCCGCACCACCACGGTGTTGGTGATCACCGTCTGTCCCATTTCGGTGAGGTGCGCGATGCCCTGCAAAGTTTGCCGAAAACTCTCGGCCTGTGTGAGGCTGTCATGCACCTCGGCGAAACTGCCGTGCAGGGCCAGGGCAAACTCGTTGGCCCCGGCTTCCACGGCCTTTTCGCAAAAAGCCCGGTTGGCAAACATGCGGCCATTGCTCTGAATCTGGATGCTGCGGTAACCCAGTTTTTGGGCGGCCCGCACCAGTGTAAAAAAATCCTTGCGGATGGTGACCTCGCCGCCGGTGAGCACGATGCCTTCGTTGCGGGGCCGGGCCTCGGTCATGCGCGCCAGGAGTTCTTCTGTGTTCAGGGGGTCCACCTCGTGACGTTTGTCGCCCTGCACACAGAACACGCAACGGTTGTTGCACTGAAATCCCACTTTCAAATCCAGACGGTTCATGGCGCGCTCCGGTTGCTCCCTGGCTCAGAAAAGTCCTTTGGGCTGCTTTGATTTCGAGTGTACGGCCCGAAGTCAATTTAAGAAAAAAAAGTCCGTTTTTCGCTGGTCTGGGTCATATAAAAGCAGAAAGGTGGAAGTTGGAGGTTTGAGGTTGGAAGTTGGTGGTTGGAAGTTGCAGGCCGGGCCGCTAGACTTCAAATCCCGTGATTGCGGCTTATTTCGACATGGACGACACCCTCCTCCGGGGCAACGGCGGCTCCATGATGGCCAAATACCTGATATTCAGCGGGCGTTATCAGCGCCTGCTGCCCAACGTCACCATCGAGAGCCTCACCGGCCTCATCGAGCAATACGTGGCCTATAAAAACATGACGCTGGACTACCGCAAACTGCTGGAGGCAAGCCTCACACCCTTTGTGGGTTTCAGCCGCGAGGAGCTTTCGGAAATGGGCCGCGAGGCGTTTCGGGAATATGTGAAGCCCAACGTTTTCCGGGGTGCGATGCGGCGCGTGCGCATGCACCAGCGCAAGGGCCACAAGCTGGTGCTGATGACCGCCAACCTGGCCTGGATTGTGGAGCCCATGGCCGAGTGGCTGGGTTTTGACCACTGGTACGCGACACGGCCCGTTTACGAAAACGGCCTCATCACCAACGCCGTGGAAGAACCCGTGGTGTTTGGCGGCGGCAAAAAAATCATTGGCGAATCCCTGGCGAAACAGGAGGGTTATGACCTGTCGGAGAGTTATTTTTATTCCGACAGCATCGACGACTCGCCGTTTTTGCAGACGGTGGGCAACCCCGTGGCCGTGTGCCCAGACCCCAAACTGCGGGAACTGGCCCGACAGAGCGGCTGGCGCATCCGCGACTTTCACGAGACGATTTCGCAGTGACGCGGCCCGGACCACCGGGGCGTGGCGGCGACAGACACGCGGGGTATGCCGGCAAACCCCGCAAACCCGCCGCACCGCCGGCGGATTTCTGGCTGCTGCACGGTGAAGGGCCGGTGCTGGAAGCCGCCCGGCGGGGCCTGATCAAAGAAGTGCTGGTGGACTCTGACCGCCGCGTGAAGTTTTCCGCCGCCGTGTTGCAGTTTCTGAAAAACCCTGGCGCGCCGGTGCGCCGCGTAGCGGGCGGCGTCACCGTAGAGGGTCGCCCCCGCGCCCTTGTCGTCTCGGTGCGGCCCGTGCTGGCCCACACCGAAAAGGATTTTTTTGAGGGGGCGGATTTCAAACGGCCTTTTCTGGTGGTGTGCCCGGCGGGTGTGCAGGATCCGCAAAACCTGGGGGCCGTGTGCCGCAGCGTGGCGGCTTTTGGTCATGGCCACCTGTGGCTGCCCGCCAAGGGGGGCGCGCCCCTGAACCAGACGGTGCTGAACGTGAGCCGGGGGGGCCTGCTGTCGCTGAACGTGACGGTACTCGAAGACCTCCCCGGTGCGGTGAGCCGTTTTCGTGACCGGGGCGGTGTGGTGTTGGCGGCGGACACCTCGGGCGCGGCGCTCACCCGCCGCAGCATCACCGCGCCCACGCTGCTGCTGGTGGGGGCCGAGGGCGAGGGGCTGCCCGCGCGCCTGCTGGCCCAGGCAAACGAGGTGTTGTCCATTCCCCTGGCCGGTGTGGTGGACAGCCTGAACGTAAGCGCCGCCACGGCGGTGCTGCTGTGGGCGCTGGCGGAGTAAACATTGCTGTTAGGTTTGTGCGAAAAGTCCCGGATTACTAAGGGTTTTTTGAGGTAGCCCCGGCGTCTCGCCGGGAGTGTCAACCGCGCCAAAGGC
>CAYJOG010000120.1:0-7645 GCA_964371695.1 uncultured bacterium | reverse complement strand
CAGCCATTCACGACGAATGGCAAGGCCAATTAAACCAATGAACATTCATGCTGTTTTGAATGTTCATTGGTAGGAGAATGGCGTTGCACCATGTCTGAGACGCTGTTTCACAACGCCCGCCTCGCTGTGGCGGATGGCGCGGGCCACACCGGCTGGCTGCTGGCGCGGGCGGGGCGGATTGCCGAAATGGGCGAGGGCACGCCGCCGCCGGAAGTGCTGAAAGCCAGTGCCGCCGCCGAAGACATGAAAGGCCGCTGGATTTTTCCGGCTTTGGTGGATTTGCAGGTGAACGGCGCGGCGGGTGTTTTGTTCAGCACGGTGAAAAACGCCGCCGAGGCCGCGCGGGCGCTGGAGGCCATTGGCGCGACGGGTGTGGGGGCCTGTCTGCCCACGGTGTTCACGCACCCACCCGCCCCCATGCAGCGGGCGCTGGCCGTGCTGGGCGAAGTGGTGAAAAACCCGCCCGCCGGTGGCGCGGTTCCCCTGGGCATTCATCTGGAGGGGCCGTTTCTGAACCCGGCCAAAGCGGGTTGTCACCCGGCGGCGCACCTGCTGGCCCCCAGCGTGGCGGCTTTTGAGGATTTTCAGAAAGCGGCGGGGGGCGGCATCCGTCAGCTCACGCTGGCCCCGGAACTGCCGGGAGCCATGGAACTCATCCAACACGCCAGCGCACAGGGCGTGCTGGTGTGTGCGGGCCACACGCTGGCGGGGCCGGACACACTGCGCCGCGCCATGGACCACGGCCTGAGGGCCGTGACCCACCTTTATAACGCCATGTCGCCCCTGCAAAGCCGCGAGCCGGGCACGGTGGGGGCGGCGCTGGCCCTGTGTGATTTGAACGCAACGCTGATAACCGACGGGGTGCATGTGTTTCCGGCGGCGCTGGCGGCGGCTTTTCACGCCAAGGGGGCGGGGCATCTGGCGCTGGTGAGCGACGCCATGCCGCCGCTGGGGGCCGAGGGCGCAGGTACGTTTGACCTGTCGGGTCGCAGGGCCACGGCGCGGAGCGGGGCCTGTTTTTATGACGACGGCACACTGGCGGGCAGCGCCACGCCCCTGTGGTCGGGGCTTAAAAACATGGCCCTGGCGTTGAAATCACCGTGGCGGGATCGTTTTGATGAAACAGGGGACGCCGCCAGATTGTCCCCCGCCGATCTGCTGGGTGTGCTGGCGCTGGCCAGCACCACACCCGCCCGCTGGTTGGGACTGGAAGGCCGCCTGGGGGTGCTGGCCCCCGGCGCGGCGGCCCACTTGCTGGTGGTGAATGACAGCGCGCTGATTGAGCGGGTGCGGCTGGACTGAGACTGGAAGTTGGAGGGTGGAACTCGGAGGCTGGAAAAAGAAAAGACTTTGACCCCTTCGCCCCGGCAATCAGCCCCCCCGTCTGCCGTCATCCCCCAGGAAGCGGGAATGACGGCATCCAGGGCGGGGCTTTCAGGCGATGTCTGACCCATCATTTCCGAAAATGGCGTAGCGCGACGCCCCCGTCCCGTCACAACCATTTGGAGTAGGCGCGGTGTCCCCAGCGCGCAGTACAATCCCCCCATGCAGCCCCCCGCCCACCGCCCCCTCAACAACGTCGAGCAGGCCTTGCTGGACGCCCTTAAAACCGTGCGCCCCGGCCTGGACGAAGAAGAAGCCACACAAAAAATCCTCGAGGCTTCGGCGTTTCTGGGCAACACGCCCCACGCGGGCCTGATGGTGGTGGGGCTGGCGGCGGACGGACGGGTGGACGCCAAACCCAAGGTGCAGCTCACGCTGCTCACGCTGAACACGGCCCTGTGGGGACCGGCACGCATCGTCAGCCGCCTGCTGAGCACGCCGGTCAGTTGGTTTGTGGGCCCCACGGCCTATTTCAACGACATGGTGGGGGCGCTTTATGGTTTCTTTCGCCTCACCGAGGTGCTGCACGAACTGGAAGACGACCTGCTGCGCGAACATTGGCGCGGCGAAGAAGAAGACTTTCTGGAGCTGCTGGACAACCTGGAGGCCTTTCACACCTGGGCGCTGGACAACAAAATTGACCGGGCCTTCAAGGTGCTGAGCTGGATTCCATAACCACCAGCGCTGGCAGGGGGTTTATCAACACCCTGCCAACGGCCTGCCTCCCCAAATTTTTACCGGGCGGAACACGAACGAACCTGCACGGATGACTTTTTGGGACAGTAGTGGTTCGTTTGTTTTAAAAAAAGTGGTAGCGCAGGCTTCCAGCCTGCGTTTTAAAAAGCTCAGGCAAGATGCCTGAGCCACCGATTTTAAGACAAATGAACCATTAGGGCTGGTTAAATGCCAAAAAAGTACCCAATTTGAGCATTTTCCGAATATTTCCTCCAGAAATGTGACTTCGACTTGGAAGTCTGCTTCCTGTTTTTTCCTTTAGTTTTTTTGCGCAGGGGTGGTAAAAGACCGTCGAAATCAGCTTCGGCAGGGCCACCTTTGGGGGCTATCGGCTCCCACAAATCAAAAAAAAGGAACTTTTCCCGTGAAATCACGCCAACTCACCACCAAAAGCCTTGTTTTTATCGCCAGTTTTTTTGCCTGCTTCTCGTTTGGGGCCGCCAGGGCAACACCCAACACCTGGACCACCAAAACCGCTCCCCCTTTTGCCGGGGTGACGACAGACTATGGCAAAGCATTGGTCTACCCCGGGAGCGGCGACTTCATCTACGCCCTGGCGGGAGGTTCTACCAAAGAGTTTTGGCGATACAGCATCAGTGGTGACAGTTGGGAACGAAAGGCCGATACCCCCGCCACGGTGAACGGCAAGGGGCAATTGGTCTATCCCGGCAGCGGAAACTACATTTATGCCCTGGGCAGCATCGGCATGAATCATTTATGGCGGTACAACCTCACCACCCAGGCATGGGACACCAACACGTCGGTCATGGCGCAAGGCACACACAATAGCAACGCCATGGTTTCCACCGGAGACGGCGATTCCATTTATGTTCTCCCATCGGGCAGTTTCTCTGTGAATCAAAAAGCATTTTTCCGCTACGACATTTCCAGTGACTCCTGGGAGTCTAAGACCGATGCGCCATATCAACCATCCGGATTCGCTTCATTGGTTTACCCTGGAAGCGGCGATTATCTATTTGGGTACTTTTCAAATTTTAAATTCTATCGCTACAGCCTCACCAACAATGCCTGGGAAGGTCTTCCCCATTCCATAGTCGTCCTTGGGAATGGCTCAGGGTTGGTTTATCCTGGCAGTGGGCAGCTACTATTTACATTTGCCGGACAACCGTCCGCGACCCCCTCCGCCCGTTTTAGATCGTACAACCATCTCTACCAAAATTGGTCGGATCTGGCTGATGCGCCAGCCGCCATGGATGATGGTGCGCTGGTTTATCCTGGCAGCGGCGATCTGCTTTATGGTTTGGTAAGAAGCGGCGGTAATAATTTGTTTTTTGCCTATGAAATAGACCGAATTGTCCCCACGGCGGGGTCGGTGGTGGATGTAGCCGTCGCTGTTGTGGATCCAACTAATCTTTCTGCTTCATTCGATGGATTTACGGACAACATGGGTATCGCCGCTTATAGCTACAGCGCGTGGATAAGACCATCTGACCATCAGGTTGAATTCGGTGGTGAAATATCAAAAAGCACCGATGTTAATCACATTTCTGACTACCCCTATGATACCGTTACCCAAGACGATATTGCGAATGGCCAAACCGTTTATATCTATGCCCAGGCAAGAGACCCGTCAGGAAACTATTCACCGGTGGTGGCGTCGGACGGTCTTAAGGCGGACAACACAGCGCCGGTTCCTGGCACGGTCACCGATGAGGGGGCCTTCACCTTCTCCACCACCACGCTCAGCGCCTCCTGGTCTGGGTTTAGTGATCCCGATAGCAATATTTGGGGGTACAGCTATAGCCTTGGCACCAGCGTGGGCAGTACCAACGTGCGGGACTGGACCGACGCCGGAACCGCCACCAGCGTGACGGTGACGGGGCTGAGCCTGATGCCTGGGGTAACCTACTTCTTTAACGTCAAGGCTCAAAACAACGCATGGTCATCTTCTTCTCATGGCCTGTTTAGCGAGGAAGCCAGCAGCGACGGCATCTCTTTGGATGATGAAATCCCCACCACACCGGGGAACGTGGCGGATGCGGGAACCCAAACCACCAATGGCGCGGAACTCACCGCCACCTGGACCGCCGCCACCGACCAACTCAGCGGCGTTGAAAAATATGAATACAGCATCGGCGCCAGCGCCGGAGACACCAGCGTGCGGGACTGGACCAGCGCGGGCAATACCACCTCCCTCACCGCCGCCGGCCTGAATCTGCAAGAGATGACGGTGAGTTATGTCATCAACGTGCGGACGGTGGACCGCGCCCAGAACAAAAGCGCGGCGGTGAGTACCGACGGCATTGTGTTTATTGACCCCGTGGCTCCCACGGCGGGAACGGTGAGCGACGATGGCCTTTTGTCCAACAGCCCTTCATCACTGACGGCCTCGTGGACAGGTTTTGCCGACAACCGGTTTGTGGCGGAATATGAATACAGCATCGGCGCCAGCGCCGGGGACGTGAGCGTGCGGGGCTGGACCAGCGCCGGAAACGTCACCCAATTCACCGCCACCGGGCTTAGCCTGAGCAGCGGGGTGTATTTCATCAACGTTCGGGCCAAGGATGCCTCTGGCAACACCAGCCCCGCTGCCAGCACCGACGGCATCACGGTGGACACCACCCTCCCCACCCCAGGCACTGTCACCGATGCGGGCGAAAGCACCAAAATCAAAAATCAGATGTCGGCTTCCTGGACGGGATTTGCCGATGCGCACAGCGGCATTGTGCGGTATGACTACAGCATCGGCGCCAGCGCGGGGGCGACAGACCTGAAGGACTGGACCAGCGTGTTGCTCGAGACTTCTGTGAACGCCACGGAACTCACCTTGAGGATCGGTGAAACCTATTACGTGAATGTGCGGGCCGTGGACGCGGCGGGAAACCTGAGCACCGTCGCCAGCAGCGATGGGTTGTTGATCAACACCCGGGGCGGCGATGTGGACAAGGATGGCGATGTGGACATGGACGACGTGGACCTGGCGCACCGCATGGCGGTGGGCCAGGTGACCCCCAGCGCCTTTCAGGTGACGATTGGTGATCTTCAGGAACCCTATGACGGAAAAATCACCATCGAGGACGCCAATCTCATCCTTCGATGCGCCAACGACCATGTGCTTGGAAACCCCCAGTACCCCTGGTGTAACGCGGCGGTAAGAGGTGCGGCGGCCTTGGGCGCGCAAGTGAATGAAGGAGGTGCGCCATGAACCGCCAATCCTTTTTTGCAACCTTTTGCGGCTTCCTGGTCATTCTGTTCAGCTTTTCTGGTTGCGGCGGTGGCCGGTTCAGCACCCCCCCCATTCCGGGCACCAAATTGCAGGGCGTTGCCAGCGTGCGCACCAGTTTGCTGAATGCCCGTGGGGCCTCTGAACAAAGTGAATTGGTGAAGAGCGCTACCGTCGCCTTCTACGAAGAAGGCAACGCCGCCCCCAGGGCGCAAACCACCACAAACGACCAAGGGGCTTATACCCTGGCCGTAACCCTGCGGGCGGGCCTGAAGGGCCGCATCGTTGTTAAAAAAAATAACCGTCAACTCAGCGCCCTTGTGGTGCCCGGCGACCAGCCAGCCAGACAAATCACCCGCAATGTAAATCTTGAAAGCACGGTGGTTGAACTGGCGCTTCGAGATCAATCCTTTGGAGATGTGAACATTGAAGCGATGGAAGAACAAGTGCGTATTGGTGAAACGTCGCAACTTTTGACAGAGGTGGCCCACGCCTTTCTCGAAAACCGACCCCCTGTGCCCGACCAAGCCACCATTGCCCAAACATCCACCCAATTGATTCTCGGTGAACAAACCACCACGAAAGACTGCCTCACCGGCCAGGAATGGTGTCTGGTAATGGGTAAGTTGGAGGTTTCGGCCACCGATACAAATACTTACACCAGCCGCCTGCTCCTGCGCCGCGACCGCACCGACTCTGGCAACTCGCTTTCTTCCGAGGCCACCGTGGGGGCGGGTCATGCGGTGGTGCAACTGCCCTCTGGGTTTAGCCTGCAAGCCCTGAGCGCCAGCGCCAACATGCTGGTGCAGAACAGTGATCCCCTAGAGGGCAATACAGTGCAAATCACGTTTTTGTACAAAACCCAGCCGGGCCTTTCTGAAGCCGCCAAAATCGCGGACCTGACGCTCACCACCACCCGCACCCCCACGGCGGACGACCGCCTCTCCGTCACCAGCCAGCGGCTGCTGGGTGTGCTGAACGAAAAACGCTCCGCCACCCCCAACAGCACGCCCAAGACCGCTTCAACAACTCTTTAGAGCATTTTCGGAATTGCTGGATCACAAATCCGAAGCGGATTCAAGGTAGGCCACCCCCTCTCCCCTTGAGGGAGAGGGTTGGGGTGAGGGGTTTATCGAAAAACAAAAAAACCGAACAAGGTTTTTGTTTTCTTGTTTGAACCCCGGCTGTTTCGCGCTTCGCGCTCAGGCAGGCGAGACGCCCACCCTACTGCGTCGTGCCGCTGGGCGCGCCCGGCAGCATCAATATGCTGCCGCAGCCCCAAAAGACCACCCGCGCCCATTACCCGGCGCTTCGCGCCACCCTCTCCCATGCCAAAGCACGAGAGAAGAGAGAGTTTTGGCGTGCATCAATTTATTCAAAATGAACTACAACTCGCGCCACCAAAAGACAATGAAAATGGTTTTTTGCCTTTGTCTTGCCGGTTTCCCGCTTCCGCTGGAATAACCGTAAAAGCCCGCAGCCTTGCCCTTCACTTCAATCCCGATTGAAATATCAGAACCCTGGTGAGCCGCCCTTGAAGCGCGACACCGACCAGCTCTGGGCCAGGATGCCCCGCTGGCGTGGGCCAATACGCTCCACGGAATAAGCACAGTTGTTGCCCGCGCTGGCGCAGTCGTCAATCTCGGCCGTCCACAAACCGTCCACGCTGATGGCCAAGTTGTCCACCACCACACCCGGCGCACCCAATGTCACGCAGTGCTCACGCCAGCTGTAGTCCGGGCCAGTTCTCGCAAAGTTGCCGGTCAGGTTGGTGGGAGCCGTGGAGTGGTCGCCCAAACCAAGGTAGTTGCTGAGGGACTGCACGTTGCCCGCCCAGTCCACTGCCCGCGCCAGCACACAATAGGTGCGGCCCTGCGCGTCGCCTTGGCCACCCGGACAACTGTCGCTGGTGCATGCATCAAACGAGATGGTGGTGGTGGTGGCTGCCGGGAACCATTTGGCCGTGCCCAGTGCGGGTGAGAGGAAATCATCCAGATAATCCACCGAATCGGACATGGACACCGTGCCGGTGTTGTAAATCCCCTGACTGCCAGAGATCAGGCCACTGAAGTAAGTGGAAATCGCGCTCGGGGGTTGATATCTGATCCACGACACCACATAACCCGCCAAGCCCGATTCCTGGCCGGCCCCGGTGCCCGTGCAGTGATAACTGTCTTCTGGCCTGGGGTCGAAACTGGCCGTGCAACTGGTGCCGCTGAAATAAGTCTCTGCCCCGTCCAGATCAAATGTCACACCATAGGGGGTGTAATAACCCGACGCATAGTCCGTGGCGCCCAAAGCGCTTAGAGACAACACACTGGGCAACAGGGCGCTCTCCAGCAC
>CAYJOG010000119.1:0-7659 GCA_964371695.1 uncultured bacterium | reverse complement strand
CAGGTTTTTAATCCTCCGGGTTTCGGATGCGGACCATCCAGGTCCGCAGATCCCCAAACAAAACCAGTTTTGTTAGGGGATCTAAGCAATCCCGAAGTTTGCGAAAGTCCAGGTTTTCAGTTCATGGCGAACCGGCCACACCCCCGGCCTCTTCAATGGCCTGGGCCGCCATGGCTTTTTTCCAGACATTGGCGATATCCAGTGGCGTTTTGCCCTCGGTGGTTTTTTCGTTGAGCGGCGCTCCTTTTTCTATCAGGTATTTGACGATTTGGGCGTCTCCCCCCGCTGCTGCGGCGTGCAACACGTTTTCGCCCCGGCTGTTTTTGGTGACAAGCGACGCCCCCATGTCAATCAACGCCACCACCGTGGGTTGATCGGCCTGAAAAACCGCCGCCATCAGCGGCGTGAAGCCTTCTTTGTTGGGCGTTTCCAGGGGCGAGCCTTTGAGCATCTTTACGCAGGCCGCCTGTTTTTGCCGCACAGCCAGCCACAGGGGCGTGCCGCCGCCGCTGTCCACCACGTCCAGCGGCGCATTGTGCGCCAGCAACAGCGCCACCGAGCCTGACACACACTTGCCCGCCGCCAGGTGCAAAGGTGTCATGCCCTCCTTGTTGGCCTGGGTCACCAACGCGCCTTTTTCCAGCAGTTTCTTCAACACACCCGGCAATTCCTTGTCAATGGCGTAAAGCAGGGGCGTGTTGCTGTCGGGCGCAGCCGTGTTCGGGTTGGCTCCCTTGTCCAGCAGTTCCAGCAACATCGCGTCAAAGAGTGGTCTTTTAGGATCAGACGACAGGGGCAAGGTACTCATCAGGGCCAGCGTGAGAGGCGACTGGCCCTCCTTGTTCACCGCATTGACGTTTACCCCCAGGCCCAGCAGCGTCGTGACCAGCGGCGGCGCCTCCCACGCGCCACGCCGGATGACTTCAATCAGGGGTGTGTTGCCTTTCTGGTCGGGAAGATTCACCGGCACACCCAGCTTGGCCAGTTCGGTTAGATCCAGTGAGGTCATGGCCTTGTTGCGGGCGGCGATGAGCATGGCGGATTCGCTGTATTTCGACTGGCTGGCCGGGGCGGCCCCCTTGCGCAGCAGCGCCATCGCCATCATCGCGCTCCCCTTGTCCAGCGCCCGGTGCATGGCGGTTTTTCCCTCTTTGTCCACCGCCTTTACCAGCGCGCCGTTCTCCAGCAGCAGGTTCACCTTGTCGAGATAGTCGGCATACACCGCCATCATCAGGGGCGTGACGCCGCTGTTGTTCGGTGTGTTCAGGTTCACCTTTTTGTCGATGACCCACCTCAACATGGAATCCTTCAACATGCCGCTGTCATAAGTGAACACCGCCTGATGGACCAGTGTTTTGCCATCTTTGTCCCTGTCTTTCACATCCCCGCCATGTTTCAGCGCCCACGCCACGTGAGACGCCAGGCCCCTGTCCACCGCGAAAAAAATCAGGCTTTGGCCCCCATGGTTTCTCACCTTCAGATCAGCGCCTTTGGCAACCAGATGGTCCAGCGTTTCCACTGAGCCAAACTTCATGGCCTCCATCAGCGGCGTGTTGCCGTTGTCGCGGCGGGCTTCCAGGTCTGCCCCACCCTTCAGCAACACGTCAATCGAGGCCGAAACAAACCGGTGCTCTGCCATGACCACCTTGAACAAAAGGGTTTCGTTGTAGGTGCCGAAGCGGCTGTTGGGGTCCAGGCCATAATCCAGCAACAACTGAACCATGGGGGCGTTGCCCGTGGGCGACAGGTGCATGAGGGGTTCGCCGATGGCGGAGGTCACCGCCTTGTCCGCCCCCTTTTCCAGCAACACACGGGCGTTTTCCACATGCCCGGCCTGAATGGCGTTGACCAGGGCGGTTTCGTTGTTGTAGTCCCGGCCATTGATGGGCGCGCCCGCCGAGAGCGCCGCCAGAATCCGCTCCGGTGTGCCATAAATGACGGCGTATTGCAGATCCGCAAAAGCATCGGCCCGCGCCGGGTGAGCAGAACCCAGCAGGCACAACACAGCCAGCAACAGAAAAGGAAACATGTCCGCGCGCCATGGTTTTTGCATGGGCCGCATTATGCCGTGTCGATGAGTTTTTGCTGGTGGCAGCCGCCACAAGAAGAACATGGGGGCTTTTTTGCTTTCTGCGCCAGCCGGATGTGTAAAATTGTTTCGTGCTTTCGAAGCGAAGGGTTTTGTGCGGCCTCACTGGCCTGCTGGCGCTGGGGTGTTTCACGCCGGTGCGGGCGGCCTTTGACGACGCCTTTACCCTGTTGCCGCTGCTGGGCCCCGCCCGGTTGCTGGGTGCTGGCGGCCCCACGCTGGCAGAACTGGACCCGGAGGGGGCGGTGCTGAACCCCGCCGCCGTGCTGGGGCTGAAAAAGAAAAGCCTCATGATGTCCCTGGGCAAAAGCGGCGAGGGGAATAATTTCTCGTTTTTTTATGCCCTGCCCCAGTCGGGTTGGTCGGTGGGGTATCAATCCCTGAGCCTGGGCGACAAATTCTCCACCTCTGATTTTGGCGTGGGTTATGCCAAACCCGTGGCGGGGCGTTATCCCGTGGGAGTGCGTCTGCACATGCTGGGGGAATCCACCCCCGGCAGCGACCGCAACGGTTATGGCCTGGACATCACCTCGCTGCTGGTGAACGACGACGGTTTCAGTTACGGGGTTGGTTTTCGCAACCTGCTGGCCACCACTGGCGCAGCAGGGGTAGAGGCCCCGGCCCTGTTCACCGCCGGTGTGGCGTGGCGGCCCCTGGGGGCGAAGTGGTCGCTCAAGGGCGGCCTCACCAAAAACTTTCAGCGAGCGGGCGACAGCTTCGCCCAATACACCCTGGGGGGCGAATATCGCCTAAGCGAACGCATCAGCCTGCTGGGGGGCTATCAGAACAAAAACGTCTTCACGCACAGCCCTGATCAGGCCCTGACCTTTGGCGTGGGCTACAAAACCCAGCGGGGGCTTTCGCTGAACTACGCCGCCGTGCTCAAAGACGACACCCTGGGCACCTTTCACCGGCTGGACGTGGCCACCGCCTTTGAGGGTAAATCCACCGTCAAAACAGAGGCAGCCCCTGCCACCGTGGCTCAGGCCCAGGCGCCGCCCTTCAAGCCCGAACCCATCCGCGTGGCGCTGAACGTGACCGAAACTGGCGGCCAGCGGGTGGCCTACATCAGCGACGAAACCGGCTCGCCCATCGCCAACCAACTGGCCCCCTTTGTGTCGGTGCGCACCTGGGGGCCAGACAAGACCAAGGCTGGCGACACACTGGAACTGACCGTGGTGTTTGAAAACCTGGGCAAAACCGAGGCCCGCCACGTGCAACTGTTCACCAACCGGCCAGAGGGCACCGATTTCCTCTCCCAAAAGGCCATTGGCCTGGACACCGAAAAAGTGCGCTTCACCGACCTGGGCCACAAGTTGCTGTGGGAGCTGGACACCCTGCCCCAGGGCAGTTACGGCGAACTGAACCTCAAACTGGCGGTGCATGAAGATTTCTCTCTCGACGCGCTGGAGTTTTTCTCGGAGGCGGGTTATGAAGACACCGCAGGCCAACCCTATCTGAGCCAGGAGAGCAACATCACCCGCGTGCCGGTTGAGAAAAAAGAAAAAGAAGGACCCACCAAAGAAAAACTCCTGCTTTCTTACAAACTGCTCAACGACACCCTGCTCGTCAATACCGACGATTCCGCCCCCTTTGAAGACCTCACCGGCCACTGGGCCGAAAAGGACATCGACTTCATGAAGGCGGCGGGCCTGCTCAGCAACCTGCCGGGGCCGTTTCTTTATCCCGACCGGCCCATGGACGAGCGCCGGTTTTATGAGCTGCTGGTGCTGGCCCAGATTTACAAACGTTTCCTCGCGCCCATCTCGCTGAAAATGGAAGTGGCCGCAGGCAGCACGGTGGAAGTTTTTCTGGTGCCCCAGGCAAGCGAAGAAGGCATTTTTCTGCTGGACCAGAAGTTTGAAGAAAAAGGCGAATACACCCTGTCGCTGGAACGGGATTTTCTGGATTCCTTTCACCTGCCCGCCGGAGATTACGACCTCGTGCTGCAGGTCAAAAAAGGCGGCGGCGAGCCGGACATGGACATGAAGCCGGTGAAGCTGCTCGGCTCGCTGGTAGACCTTTCCCCCGGCTTTTTTGAAGACAAGGGACTGGATTACAAAGACGGCCTGAACAAGCTGGTGGCGGTGTATGGCCAGGGCGGCATGGACGCCACCTTCCTGCTCACACTGGCCGACGGAACACACACCATTTCGCGCCTGCAGGCCGCCAAGGCCATGCTCAAGTCGCTGGGCATCCAGATCAGCGAAGACGACGTGGCCGCCTTTGTGGCCCGCTCACCCGTGAAAACCCCTGGCCTGGAGGAATCCCTCAACCGCCTGATTCTCACCCTGGCGGCCCAGCCCATCACCGAGCGCACCCGCAAGGGACTGCTGGACGCCCTCTCTGGCCAAAACCCCACGGGACAGGATTTTGTCACCCGCGCCCAGGGCATCGTGATGATCTACCGCCTGTTGCAGGCCGACCCGGTGGATTACCGCCCCATGGACGTGCTGGCCCAGTTGCCCCTGATGCTGGCGGGCACGGCGGGCGGGGCGCTTTATCGCCTCACGGCGGGACATTTCATCAGCCGGGATTACGCCGAGGACATCGCCGAATATTTCAAGGATTATCAGGGCATCGAAGCCCGCGTAACCCGCGAATGGGTGGGCAGCCGCCATGTTTATACGGTGGAACTGGCCCGGCATCTGGCCAAGGGCGCAGCGTTTGATCTGGCCAAAAAATATGAAAAATCCCGTTATCCGGTGCACGCGCTGGTGATGGCCCCGGCCCAGCCCCTGCGCCCGGCCACCAGCGATTACGCCCTTTCCGCCGAACAACTCGAAGAAATCCGCCAGGAAAAAGTCCAGTCCAGCCTGCCCCTGGCCCTGCCCGAAACCACCAACGCCGAGCGGGTGAACCAGCCTTTTATCTTCATGCTGGATTCGGGCGTAGAGCGGTTCTGAAAACACGCTGTTTTGAGGGCAAGTCTGCATGATTTGCTACACTTGAAATCGCCCCATGAAAAACCGGCTCAGACAAATCGCCCTGTTCGCTGGCCTTGAAGAAGACGTGCTGGGCGAGGTGGCCCCTTTTGTGGAGGGCCTGACCTTTTGCAACGGCGATTACCTTTTTTTTGAAGGGACCGACGGCGACGCGCTTTATGCCATTGAGCAGGGCGCTGTGCAGGTGAGCAAACTCATTGACCCCCACACCGGCAGCCAAAAGGTGTTGGCCACCCTGCGTGCCGGTGAAATCGTGGGCGAAATGAGCCTGTTCGACGCCCAGCCCCGCAGCGCCACGGCCATGGCCCTGGGCGAAGTCCACACCATGCGCCTCACCAAATCGGCGTTTGAAGAGCTGCTCAAACACGACATCAACACCGCCACAAAACTCATGAAGTCCCTGCTGGGTTATCTCAGCGCCCGCCTGCGCAAAACCAACCAGGAACTGGTGACGGTATATGAGACCGGGCGCATTCTGGGCGAAGGTTCGGAAGTGGACGCCATGTGTTTCCACATTCTGGACCAGTTGCAGGGTGTGCTGGGGGCGGCCAGGGGGTTCATCGCGCTGTACAACGAATTCTCCGGCGATTTTGAACTGACGGCCTACCGGGGCATTGACCACGCCATCGCCCAGGACCTGGCCCTGAATTATTCCGACCCCATGGTGCATTTTCTCACCATGGACCCCCGCGCCCACCTGGTGGAGCACGCCACCCTGTGGAACATCGGCCCGGCGCGGCTGCAACAGTTCCCCCACTATGGCAACACCATGGTGCTGGCGCCCCTCATCAGCAATCAGCACGGCATGATGGGCCTGCTGTGGTTCAGCGATACGCTCAGCGGCACACCCTTTACCTGGAACCACCGTAACCTGGTAGAAGGCGTGGCCCTGCAGGTGGGCAACGCCATTGTGCAGGCCAAAATGATTCAGGAATCCGCCCAGCGCGACCGACTGGCCCAGGCCCGGATGCAGCGGTAATTTCGCCCCCATCGGTCAAATCCCCGCACCAGCCCGGATATTAAAGATATGCACCTGGCAAGGGTGGGATGTTTCGTGGCCGCTTTGGCCCTTCTGGCGTCTTCGGCCAGGGCGCTGGCGGCGACCCCTATGCTGTCCGGCACACCCGGCGGCTGGCTGCTGAGCGTGCCCCTGGCCCAGGCCCCCCAGACCCCCGTCACCCCCACCGAAAAATGGTCCCCGCCCAGGCTGGTATTTTTTCTGCCCGGCGGCCGGGCCAGCGCCTTCAGCGGGGCCATGGGCAAACCAGTGTCACAGCTCAAGATCACCCAGGAGGCAGAGGGTGTTTCGGTAACGCTGGTGATGCCCACCCTGTTCAATCATCACACGGCGGTGGAAGACGGCGCGCTCAAGGTGTTCATCCAGAAACCCCTGCTGATGGGTAAAACCATTGTGGTGGACCCCGGCCACGGCGGTCACGACCCCGGCGCACTGGCCCTGTCAGGAGACGACAACGAAAAAACCCTGGTGCTGAACGCCTCGCTGGCGCTCAAGGAACAACTGGAAGCCGCCGGGACGCGGGTGATTCTCACGCGGGGCACCGATCTTTTTCTGGAACTCAAGGAACGCGCCGCCCTGGCCAACACCTCCGCGCCGCACGCCTTTGTCAGCGTCCACGCCAACTCCATGCCCTGGAAACCAGAGGTGCAGGGCACCGAAACCTATTATTTTTCGGAGAAATCCAAACCCCTGGCCCAGGCGATTCAGCAGCAGGTCATCGCCGCCACGCCACAGTTGGACCGGGGTTCCCGTCAGGCCCGGTTTTTTGTCATTCGCAACACGGCCATGCCGGGGGTGTTGCTGGAGACCGGTTTTGTCACCAACAGCGGCGATCTGGCCCGTCTGAAAAACCCCCAGCACCTGCACAATCTGGCGGCGGGTGTGGTGAACGGCCTGGAGACCTTTTTTGGCGGCAAACCTTTTTTGCGTTATCAGGATGGCCCGGCCCCCCGGCCCCCGGCCATGCCCATTGTCATCGCCCGGCCCACACCCCAGCCAGTGAGTCCGCAAGAGGCCCGCATCGCCATCAATTTTGCCGATCAGGCCCTGGGCCGCGTGCTGCCGCCCGACACGGGGGTTTTTTGATTCGACACCCATTACACTGCGCGCCATGTCCCGCCGCAGCCCCCAGCGCATCCGCCCCATTTCGTTCGTCCCCCACTTTGTGAGCCACCCCACCGGCAGCGTGCTGGTGAGCATGGGACACACCCGCGTGTTGTGCAACGTGGCGTTTGAGCAGGGGGTTCCCCGCTGGCTCAAAGACAAAGGCCAGGGCTGGCTCACCGCCGAATACGCCATGCTGCCCCAGGCCACCAACACCCGCAACCAGCGCGAAAGCGTGAAGGGCAAAATCAGCGGACGCACCGCCGAAATCAGCCGCTTGGTGGGCCGCGCCCTCAGGGCCATGGTGGACATGAACCGCCTGGGTGAAAACACGCTGATGGTGGACTGCGACGTGTTGCAGGCCGATGGCGGCACCCGCACGGCGGCCATCAACGGAGCCAGCATGGCGGTGGGTCTGGCGGTGGCGCGGCTGCTGAAGTCGGGTGTGCTCAAGGAAAACCCCATCCGCCGCTACGCCTCGGCCCTGAGTGTGGGTCAGGTGC
>CAYJOG010000118.1:0-7659 GCA_964371695.1 uncultured bacterium | reverse complement strand
GCCGCCTCTGTCGCCGTGATCGTCGGCGTCTGCGACGCACTCACCAGGCGGAAACCCCCGGCGGCGCTGGTGCCCACACCTGCGGCGAAGGTGATGGACTCGCTCGCCGGAACCGTGGGAGAACAGCTCACCGTGGTGCCCGCCGTGCTGGCGAAGCTGACAGTTTTTGCCCCCGCATAATTGTTGGGACCAAAGCTGACGGTGTTGTCGTATTGATCCAGCGCCGTGAGCGTGAGGCTAAACGTGGTGTCCGCATTTTCGGTGCCTGCGTTTTGCGTGGCGATGGCGAACTCTGTGGCCACGCCAGGCTGCCATGTGATCGTTGTGCTGCTGCCGCTGAAGGTGGGGGTGCCGGTGTCGGCGGCTTTGAACACCATGTCGGTTTCACCGGTTTTGGTGTAACCCGCCGTGACAGTGGCCACGCCCAGGGTCCAGGCCCCCGCCGCCAGTGTGGCGGTGCAGTTGCCGTTGTCGGTGACGCCGGTGCCGCTGAAGGTACACGTGCCCCCCGGCGCGGCGGGGCTGGTGATGGTGAGGTCTGTCCCCGAAGCATAACTGGTGACGGTGGCGTTCACGGCGTCCTGCGCGGTGATGGTAAGGATGATGGTGTTGTCCACCGTTTCGGTGGTGGTGTCGGGCGCCACGGCGTAATGGTCAATGGGCGGATTGCCCCAACTGATGGTGTGCGCGCCTTCCTGCTCGTTGGCGTCGCCGCCGCCCGCGCCGCCATAGGGGTTGACGGTGATGATGCAGGTGCTGGGTGCGCCGTTGCAGGTAGAGCCGGTGCTGCTGATGTTGATGGCAGTGGCGTCGTAATAGTGGTTGGCCCAGGTGGCGAGATAGTCGGTGCCCAGGAACCGCACGTGGCGCGTGTTGCCGTTGGTGAAGCTGGCGTTGTCAAAGTCGGTGATGGTGACGCCGTTGTTGATGGTGAATCCGCCGCTGCCCGCGTTGCTGAAGGCCAGGTTGGCGACGTTCATGGTGCTGCCTGAGTTGAGCGCGAACGAGAAGCCCGTGCCGCTGATGCTGGTGACAGTGCTGCCGGTGAGCAGGCTCTGGAATGTGCCGCCAGTGAAAGTGGCGCTGCCGGTGTTGCCGATGCGCAGGATCTGACCGTTCATGTCAAATGTGCCGCTGGAGGACGCCAGCGCTGTTTTGACATAAACCCCCGACGACAGCACCAGCGCGCCCGCCGCCGTTTTGCTCAGGTTGTTGAAGCGGTTGGCCGCCCCCTGGGTAATGCCCTGGCTGCTGCTGGTTTTGGCGAACTGCACCGTGCCGCTGGCGGGGTTGAAACTGCCCGCCGAATCATTCCAGTTGCCATGCACGGTGTGGGTGTAAGCGCCGGGGTTGAGTGTGCCCCCCAGCACCGTGACGTTGCCGTTAAAGGTCACCCCAGAGGCGGAGGTGAGGTTCACGATGTTCGCACCGGTACTGCTCTCGAAATTGTAATAGGTGGGCACGGCGATGTTGGTGCCGCCTGCGGTGTAGTCCACCACCAGGGTGCCGTTGGTGAAGGTGGTTGTTGTGCCCAGGGCCGCAGGCGTGATGGTGCCGCCCAGTTGCAGGCGTCCGCTGGCGCCCGTCATGTTGATGGTGCCGCCGGTGCCGTTGAACGGCCCGTTGATGTCCACCGTGCCGCCCGCGATGTTGAGTGTGGCGGGGTTAAGAAACGTGCCGCCCGCCGCCGAGGTGAGTGAGCCGGTGGACACCGTGATGTTGCCGCCGTTGATCTGCACCGTGTTGCCTGCGGTGCCGTTTACCGTCACGGACTGGCCGTTGGTGTCCAGGCCACCGGTGGTGATGACCAACTGGTTGCTGAACGAAAGCGTGCCCGTGGCCATGGCCATGCCACCGCCGGTGAGCGCCACCAGGAAGTTGGGAATGGTGAGCGCGGGAATGTTCACGTTGGCGTTGCCGTCAAGCCGCACCTGACCGGTGGTGAGGTTGATGGGCGTGACGTTGCCAAAGGACGTGATGCCCGCGCCGGTGGTGGCCATTTGCAGATAACCCGCCGCGTTGAAGTCCAGCGTGCCGCCTGTGGCGTTGAACGGCCCGTTGATGTCCAGATAACCCGTGGCGTCAAACTGCACCGTGCCGGGAATGGTGGTGGTGCCGTCTGCCCGTACAAACCGGGCGGCTGTGTTCATGATGATTTTGCCGTCTACGTTCAGGTTGGCGGCGGTGGTGTTGTCGTTGTTGCCGGGAGCCCAGATGTGGCCGGTCACCACGCGCACGTTCAGGCCGCCCGTGCCCGTCATGTTGCTGCCCCCCGCGCCACCGGCGGTGACATAGGGAATATCCACAGCGTCGGCGTTGTTGCCGGTGTTCAGGTCGGTGTTGGTGAGGCCGTTTGCAGTTTCATCGCGCAGGCGCAGCTCGCCGATGGCGAGGTTCAGATCAGTGTGGGGAGACCCGTTGGACTTGGTGAGGATGACGCCCTTTGACGCCGCCCCGTCGTAATAAAGGGTG
The DNA here is from genome assembly GCA_964371695.1 of uncultured bacterium. Classification (GTDB taxonomy): domain Bacteria; phylum CAYJOG01; class CAYJOG01; order CAYJOG01; family CAYJOG01; genus CAYJOG01. The sequence goes on along the minus strand of CAYJOG010000118.1, from coordinate 5,187 downwards.
TTCACGCTGTTGAGCGGCACCTGAAGCGCCGTGGGGGTCATCTGCCAGTTGGGCACACCCGCCGTGTTGCAGGCGGTGGTGAGCACCGGGGCCGCGCCAGCCACGGAAAGCGAAATGGTCGCGCCGTTCTGGTCGCAGGTGCCTTCATAGGTGAGTGTGGTGTTCCAGGTGATGGTGGCCCCGCTGTCCACGTCGTAGTCTTCGCAGATGCCGGTGCCCGCCGTGCAGACCGCCCCGACAATGATGAGTGTGCCGCTGGCTCCGGCGGTGGAGGTGACGTTGAGCACCCCCGGCGCGCCGTCGAAGTTCAGCGAACTGGCGGGGAAGGTGCCCACCGCGCCGTCCACCGTCATGTGGGTGGTGAGGCCATTGGTGAAGGTGATGCCCGCAAAGTTGCTCACCGTGCCAGACTGCCATTTCCAGCCGCTCGCGTCGGCCCCGTTAAAGGCCATGTTGCTGACATTCATGGCGCTGCCGTTCACTGTCCAGGCAAAACGGGTTGGCCCCGCGCCGGTCACCGTGCCGCCCACGGTGGTGGCCTTGAAGATGCCGCCAGTCAGACTGCCGATGGCCCCGCTGCCCATGGTGAGGGTGCGGCTGCTGATGTCCAGGGTGCCCGCCTGCAGGGTAAGGGTGCCGTCAACCTGGTTGGTGCCCGCCCCCAGCGTGACCGTGGCGGAACTGCTGATGACCAGATTGAAATAGGTGTCGGCCCGAAAGGCCTGGTTGACACTGCCGGTATAACGCACCGTGCCCGCCGTGGTCATGAGCACGCCCAGGTTGGTGACGGTGCCGGCGAGATCCAGCGTGCCCGCGCCGGTGAAGTTGATGGCCCCGGTCATGTTCATGGTGCCGGAACTCACATAGGAACCCGCAACGATTTGCAGCGTGCCCGCGCCGGTGGTGTTGGCCGCCGCCGTGAGCGTGCCGCTGGTCATCAGGATTTGCCCGGCGGCCCCGATGGCGGCGTTGCCGGTGAAGGTGCTGGCCCCGCCGTTGACCTCCAGCCGGGCATTGGCGTTGTTGGTGACGGTGAGGATGGCCCCGGTGATGTTGAAGCCGTCGGTTTGCAGACAACCGCTGTTGGGTGTGAGTGTGCCCGCCACTGTGATATTGCCCGTGAGGTTTTTGGGTGTGCCGCAGCCGCCGCCGTTGTTCAGCGTGAGGTTGAAGAGTGATGCGGCGGGGAAGTTCTGCGCACCGGTGCCGTCGAGAATCACCGTGCCCATGGTGGTGGTGATGGTGCCCATGCTGGTGACGTTGCCGCTGATTTGAATGTTGGTGGCCGCGCCCCCCATGGTGATGGTGGCCCCGGTGGCGTCAAAGTTGCCGCAGTCCAGCAATCCCGAACCGTTGATGGTGACGGAGCCGTTGATGTCACAAGCCGCAGTGTTGGTGTTGTAGGTGAAGTTCACCAGCGTCAGGTTGCCGTCAATGATCAGTGTGCCGGTGGGGCTGGCGGCGTGGGTGTTGGCGCCGTCCATGTTATAGATGTGCCCCACGGGAATCTGCACCGTGGTGGCGGCGCGGGGGTTCACCGCGCCCCCCGCGATGGTATAGGGCAGGTTGGTGTAACAACCGGAGGTGGCCGGGCAGGCGGTGATGATGTCGCTGGTGAGCATGCCCGTCGGGTCGCCGTCGCTGCGGATCACCAGACGGTTCACCGTCAGGTCCATGCCCGTGATGTTGCCGTTGGTGGCCACGGTGGCCACGGCCCCCCGCGTGACGGTGCTGTTGTAATAAACCACCACTTTGTCTCCCGTGGTGGCCCCCACGGTGAAGGTGTAGGGCGAAGAGTCCGCCGTCCACACGTCCACCACCGTGCCGTTGATGGCGATGCCCACGTCGGTCACGCCGTCGAACGTGCCGGTGTAGGTGACGGTGCCCGACCACGTCACCAGCAGGTTGGGGTCCACGTCGTTGCTCTCGCCGGTGCCGGCGCCGCTGTGGTTGTTCACCGTGATGGCCCCGGTGGTGCCCTGCTTGGTGATGTTGAAGGGCACACCGCCGCCACCGTCGAACGTGAGGTTGCTGAAGGTGCCGGTGAGCACATCGGCGATGGTCATGTGGGTGGTGGTGCCGTTGGTGAAGTTCACGCCGTTAAAGGCCGTGAGTGCGCCCGACTGCCAGTTGAAACCGTTGGCGTCGGCATAGCTGAAGGAAAGTTCACTCACGTTCAGGGCGGCTCCGTTCACGGTAAAGGAAAACGCACCCACACCGGTGCGGGTGATGTTGCCGCCGATGGTGGTGCTTTGCAGGGTGCCCGCAGTGAGGCTGGCGGTGGCCCCGGCGGCGAATTGCAGCGTCTGGCCGTTGATGTTGAGTGTGCCGCCCGTGACGCTCAGGGTGCTGTTTACCGTGGTGCTGCCCACCGCCAGACTGGCGAGAGACGCGGTTTTGTTGATGGTGAGGTTGTTGTAGGTGTTGAGCGGAATGGTCTGGGTGTTGGAGCCGGAAAGCTCTACCGTGCCCGTGGCGGGCGTGAAGGTGCCCAGTGAGGTGAGGGTGGCCCCCTTGAGGATGAGGTTGCCCGCGCCGCTGAAGGTGAGGTTGCCGCCGGTCATGTTGAAGTTGCCGTCTACCCGCATGGTGCCGGTGCTGATGAGCAGGTCGCCCGCCGGGTTCTGGGTGTAGGTGGTGGTGAAGGTGGCGTTGCCGCTGCCCACATCCAGCGTGGCGGCGTCCACCACCAGCCCCGAGGTGGTGCTGCTGAGCGTGCCGCCCGACAGGTTCAGGCGCGAGGTGTTCGCCGCCGCGTTGCCCACGCGCACCTGGCCGGTGGCGGCAAAGGTGTAACCCGCCAGATCAAAAATGGTGCCGTTGTTGTACACAAACAGCGCCTGGTTGGTGAGGTTGTTGGCCGAGCTGTTCCCAAGCAGGGTGTGGGTGAAGGCAGGGCCAAAAACCTGCAACCGGCCATAGGCTCCCGCCGGAACGGTGCAGTTGGCGGTGCAGTTGTATTGCACAATGCCGGTGGTGTCGCTGGTGAAGGTGCCGAGCGAGGGATTGCTCACGCCCCGCAACTGGATGACACCGCTGTTGGAGACATTCACCACGCCGCCGGTGGCGTCGAGGTTTCCGGTGAAGGTGAAGGTGCCCCCGGAGTCGTTTTTGGTGAAGGAACCGCTGATGGTGGTGACACCCGCCACAGAGCCGCCGCCGGTGCTCACGGTGTACACGCCGCCCGTGGCGATGTTCAGGCCCCCCAGATCGGTGAGGGTGTTGGTGTTCTGGCTGAACGTGCCGCCCACAATCATGCCCGTCGCCACCTGATTCACCGTCAGGGTGCCTGCCAGCGTAAAAGCGGCCCCTGTGGGCACCCGCACCGCCACGTCGTTGTTGGTGGTGATGGCCAGCAGCAGATAGCTGTAGCAGATGTCGTTGGCCTCGCCGGTGACAAACCCGGTGATGGCGTCGCTGGTGGTGGTGCTGCCTGCGCCATCCTGACCCAGAATGAACTCGCCCTGTGTCATGTCCATGCCGGTGGTCATGTTGGCCCCGGTGAACTTGGCCAGACGGCAGCCGTTGCTGCCCGCCGCGTTGTTGTCATACCACAGGGTGAGGATGTCCCCTGTGTTGGCCGTGATGCCAAAGGAATAAGTGCCGCCGCCGCTGTTGTAGGTGGACACCTTGCTGCCGTTGATGGCGATGCTCACGGGCGTCACGTTGTCGTAGGTCCCCGAAATGGTATAGGTGACGGGCCAGTTGATGACCGTACCGCCTTCGGATTCGTTGGCGTCGCCCACCCCTGTGCCGGTGGCGCTGGCCATGCTCACGGTGCCCGTGCTGCCGCCCACCGAGGTGACGTTGGTGACGCCCGCCGGGAACACATGCCCGCTGAAGGTCTGCGTGCCCATGGCCCCCGACAGCCGCAGATAGGTGGTCGTGCCGCCTGACCACGTGATGTTGTTGAGCGCCGTGACCGGGCTGGTGGTGCCGTTGATGTCAAAACCGTTCGCGCCCGCCCCCGTAAAGGTCAGCGAGGTCACGTTCAGCGTGGAGCCGTTCACGGTGAAGTAATACCCCGCGCCGCCGGAGTTCTGCACCGTGCCGCCCCCCAGGGTGCTCTTGAAGGTGCCGCCGTTCAGGTTGGCCCCGGCGGTGGCGGTGAATTGCAGAATCTGGGCGTTGAGGTCGAAGGTGCCGGAATTGAGCGTGAGGTTGTTCTGCACCGTGGTGGTGCCGATGAGACTGGCGGTGCGCGCACTGGTCACACTCACCGACAGGTTGTAATAGGTGTGGGCGGGCACATTGGTGTTGCCGCCGCTGTAACCAAACGCCACCGTGCCCGTGCCCTGGGTGAAGGTGGTGGCCAGCACGTTGCCCGTGATGGCGACGCTGTTGATGTTGAGTGTGCCCGCGCCGGTGAAGGTGAGCGCGCCGGTGGTGTTGCCTGTCCAGGTGGCCCCGCCTGCGGTGAACGTGCCCGCGCCGATGGTGATGGTGCCGTTGTTCACCACGGTGCCCGCACTCTGGGTGTGGGTGAGCGTGCCCCCCGCGATGTTCAGGATTTCACCGGCATCCGTCAGAATGCTGTTGGCCGCCGTGCCCCACACCGTAAGAGACTGGCCGTTGAGGTTGACCTCACCGGCGTTGGCGTACACGTTGTTGGCGGTGGTGGTTCCCGCCAGGGTATACACCTGCACCCCCGCCACACCGTCGTTCACCGTGAGGCGGTAATAGTCGTCGGCCAGAATGCTGCCGCCGGTGTTCTGGCCGTATTGCACAATGCCCGCCGCGCTGTCCAGCGTGCCCAAGCTGATGGGGTTGACCTCAAAATGCAGCACCCCCTGGTTGCCCGTGCCGGTGAAATCAATGGCGCCGCCGGTGGCGTCAAAGGTGGCGCTGGCGGTGGCGTTGTTGAAGGTGGCTCCGTTGGGAATCTTGAGCGTGCCCGCGATGGTGGCCGGGCGGCGACTGGTGAAGGTGAACGCGCCACCGAGGTCCAGCGTGCCGCCGGTCTGCACGTTCACGCCCGCGCCGGCGCTGTTATTGGTGCTCATGTTGGCGTTCATGATCACCGAGTGGCCGTTGGGGATCACCACCATCTGGCTGGCTGCAAAGTTCACCACGCTGCCCGCCAGGGCGTAACACTCGGTGATGTCGCTGTCCGCCACGGCGGGGGTGGCGTTGACGATGTCGGTGTTGGTGAGGCCCCCCACGCCGTCGTCGTTTCGCAGGATCACC
>CAYJOG010000117.1:0-7730 GCA_964371695.1 uncultured bacterium | reverse complement strand
ACGGCGTCGCAACTAAAGGGGCGCGCCTCTGGCGCGGCAGATACTCCCGGCGGGACGCCGGGGCTACGTGAAAAAGTCCCTGTCATCCCTTGATTTTTTATCAACCTGACCGCATCGGGCGAGACGCCCAGTTTTTACGACTCTTTTGGGGTCTGGGAGTTTTCATTTTCGGCTTTCACGCGGGCTTCTTCGTCGGGGCCTTCAATGGACGCCACCTTGACGGGGCTGTCGCTCTCGGCTGAGCCGTCGGTGGCCTTTTTGAACTCCCGCAGCATCTTGCCCACGCTCTGGCCAAGCTCTGGCAGGCGCTTGGGGCCAAACACAATCAACGCCACCACGGCGATGATTGCCCACTCCATGGGGCCGGGCATGCTGATGGCGAGTTGTAATCCGTCCATGGCCTGATGGTAGGGGCATTTCGGGTCAAGTCAAAGAAAATCAGGATTCGAATGTCTTTTTGATGGAGGGGGTGCTCTGCCAAAGAGAGCTGGTAGAACAGGCACCTCCGAATACCCCGCCGTCATTCCCGCGAAAGCGGGAATCCAGTAAAACAAAAGAAATAATCCAGTTCTGGTGAGCGCGCAACCACAGGTGTTTCCGCCCCACTGAAAGAAGACAGAAAAAGGTGTTTTGTTTTTGTTTCAACTGGATTCCCGCCTTCGCGGGAATGACGGCGGGGGGGCTACTCTGTCACTGGCCCCAAAGCCGTCTATAGCCCCAAAGTTAGCAGCGATGGGCAGATGCCTGTTCTACAAAAAAACAAATACCAACACCCCTCTGGTCTTTAGCCTGACTTTACCAATCCCGTTTGCCGCGCTAACTTCCACCACCATGCACGTGAAGCGTCAACCGCCGGAAAACCTGAACCCCGCCGAACTGGAACAACACTGGGCCCAAACCTGGGAGGCCGAGGGTCTGCACCATTACGACCCCGCCCGGGGCCGCGATGACACCTTTGTGGTGGACAGCCCCCCGCCCACCATCAGCGGCGAACTGCACATGGGCCACGTGTTCAGCTACACCCACCAGGACGTGATCGTGCGTTATCAGCGCCTGCGGGGCAAAAACATCTTTTATCCCATGGGTTGGGACGACAACGGACTGCCCACCGAGCGGCGGGTGCAGAACGTGTTTGGCGTGCGCTGCGAGCCGCACATTCCCTATGAAGGCGCCGCCGCCATGGCCGGGTTGGTAGACCGCAAGGCGCTGGATGACAAGGCCCGCAAAGAGCAGTTGCCCGTGAGCCGACAGGCGTTCATCAAGCTGTGCGAGGCCCTGACTGTGGAAGACGAAACCGTGTTCAAGGCCATGTGGCAGCGCCTTGGACTGAGCATTGACTGGCATCAGGAATACGCCACCATCAACGACAAATGCCGCCGCATCAGCCAATACAGTTTTCTGGACCTGTTTGAAAAAGGCCACGTGGCCCATGTGGACGCCCCCACGTTGTGGGACGTGGATTTCCACACCGCCATCGCCCTGGCAGAAGTGGAAGAACGCAACGAGGCCGGGGCCTATCACCGCATCACCTTTGGCATTGACGGCACAGACCAGACGGTGCTGGTGGCCACCACGCGGCCTGAGCTGTTGGCGGCCTGCGTGGCGGTGATGGTGCATCCGGTGGACGAGCGGTTTTCTCATCTGGCGGGGAAGACCGCCGTGACGCCGCTGTTCCGTGTGCCGGTGCCCATTCATGCCAGTGATCTGGTGGACCCGGAAAAAGGCACCGGCGTGGTGATGGTGTGTACGTTTGGGGATCAGACCGACGTGTTGTGGTGGCGCTCCTTCAACCTGCCAGCGCGGGTGATTCTGGGGCGCAACGGCCGCCTCATGCCCATGGACTTTGGCGAAGGGGGTGTGCTCAGCCACGACGCGGCCAAAGCCGCCGCCGCCTATGGCGAAATCACCGGCAAGGGTGTGGTGGGGGCGAGGCAGAAAATTGTGGAGTTATTGGGCCAGGAGGGCAGCGGGCCTTTTGGCGCGGGTGTGGCGCTGAGCGGTGTGGAAAAAATCACCCATCCCGTGAAGTTTTATGAGAAGGGCAGCAAACCCCTTGAGATTCTCATCAGCCGCCAGTGGTTTGTGAAACTGGTGGACAAAACAGAGGCACTGCTGGCGCGGGGGCGTGAAATTCACTGGCGGCCTGACCACATGCGCCTGCGTTATGAACACTGGGTGGAGGGCCTGAAGCTGGATTGGTGCGTGAGCCGCCAGCGTTATTTCGGCGTGCCGATTCCAGTGTGGTTTCCGCTGGATGACAACGCTGAGCCTGTTTTTGAATCGCCCCTGCTGCCCACGCCGGACAGCCTGCCGGTGGACCCCCAGGCCCAGCCGCCGCCGGGTTACAGAGAAGACCAGCGCAACATGCCCGGCGGTTTCACCGGCGACCCCGACGTGTTCGACACCTGGGCCACCAGTTCCCTCACGCCCCAGGTGGCCACCGGCTGGATGGACGCGCCCGACCGCCACCGGAACCTGTTTCCCATGGACATCCGCCCCCAGTCTCACGAAATCATCCGCACCTGGGCGTTTTACACCATCGTCAAGGCGCACCTGCATCAAAACACGATTCCCTGGAAGAACGTGCTCATCAGCGGGTGGATTCTGGACCCCGACCGCAAAAAGATGTCCAAAAGCAAGGGCAACGTGGTGACGCCCCTGCCCCTGATCGAGGAGTTCAGCGCCGACGCCGTGCGTTATTGGGCCGCCAGTGCGCGCCTGGGCATGGACACGGCTTTTGACAGGGGTGTGCTCAAAAACGGCAAAAAATTAGCCACCAAGCTGTTTAACGCAGGCAAGTTTGTATTCGGCCTCACGGCGAAACACGACGCCAAACCGGCACACATCACCTGGGAGATGGACCGCGCCCTGATGCACCGGCTTTCGGCCCTGGTGCGTCAGGTGGAAGAACGCATGGAAGGCTTTGAGTTTGGTCTGGCGCTGGCAGACGTGGAAAGGGTTTTTTGGGGCGACTTTTGCGACAACTATCTGGAACTGGTGAAGGCCCGCGCCTATGGCGAACTGGGCGACGAAGGCCGCCACAGCGCGCTCAGCACCCTGTGGTTCGCCATGAAAACTTTTCTCAAACTGTTTGCCCCCACCGTGCCGTTCATCAGTGAAGAAGTCTGGCGCTGGAGCCATGGCGGCAGTGTGCATGCCCCCGGCTGGCCCGACGCGGACCAACTGGTGCAGGGTGTGGCCGCGCCCACGCATAACGAGTCCTTTGACCTGCTCTGCGAGGTCATCAGCCGCGTGCGCCAGAAAAAAACCGAGCAGCAGAAGTCACAACGCTGGGGCGTGGCGGCGCTGGAGGTCACCGGCTCGGATCTGGTGGTGGACGCGTTGTGCTGCGTGGAAGCCGACCTGCTGGCCGCCGCCGGTGTCCAGTCCACCGAGGCCGTCACCTATGTGCGTGAGCGTGAGCAGCACAGCCCGGTGGTGGTCGTGGTGTTGGCCGAAGCGGTGGAATGATTCACCGGGTTGGTTTGCCCCCTCTCCCCGACTGGGGAGAGGGTTGGGGTAATGGGCGCGGGATGGGTTCTTGGGAGAGCGGCAGCATATTGATCCTGCCGGGCGCGCCCAGCGGCGCGACGACGTAGGGCAGGCGTCTCGCCTGCCTGAGCGCGAAGCGCGAAACTGCCGGGGATTAATCAAAAGTAAAAAACCACTGTTCCTTCTCCCGTCCGAAGGATGGGAGAAGGTGGCCGACGCAGTAGGGCGGGCGTCTCGCCCGCCTGAGCGCGAAGCGCGAAAGCCGGATGAGGGCATGAGAAAAAAAGACAAAAACCTTTTTCGGTATTTTTTTACATCGCCCTCACCCGGTTTATGGCCGAAAAGGCCCGGCCACAAACCACCCTCTCCCATGCAAAACACGGGAGAGGGAAAAATAGGGTGTTTTGCTTATGTTTTACTGGATTCCCGCTTTCGCGGGAATGACGACGGGGGGATATCTGGGCTATGTGGCGCTCTAATCCGCATCCCAATCAGGCCGGTCAAAACCCGGCGTGATGGGTGCGCCGCGCACCGGCGGGCTGGGGGGCACAAAGTTGCCCACGTTGTTCTGGATGTGGGGAATGCCCCCGGCGATTTTGTTCTCGGTGGTGCTCAGGGTGCGCGCCTTCAGGTTCGCCTGAAGGCGCTGCTGTATCAGCACTGGTCCCCAGAAGTTCACACCGCCAATCCGTGGCATGAAAAAAGTGTAGCACAGGGGAGGGTGGGAGGTGTTTTCAGCGCAATATCGCCATCAGCGCCTCAATGTCTTCAGGCCGCGTCAGGCCATACACCGACACCATCAGCAGGGGACCACGGGCGGCGGCGGTGAGGCCCCCGGCCTTCAGCCTGTTCGACAGACGGGCCGGATCCTGGCCGTGTGTGATGCCCACCAGGCCCGCCGTGTCCGGCCCGATCAGGGGCGCGGCGGTTTTCAGACCCAGGCGGTCCAGGCCCTCTTTTAATAGGGCCAGTTGCGCCAACTGGTGTTGCCGCAGGGTGTCCCAGGGTGTTTTTTGCAGCCAGCCCAGGCTCGCCCCCAGCAGCGAAAAACCCAGGCTGTTGAGCGCGCCGTTTTCCAGCTTTTGCGCCCCAGGCAGCCAGGTGGGGTCGCCCTGGCGATAGGCCGTGCTCTCTTGAATGGCCCGTGGCCCCGGCAGGGTGGGCGACACGCGCTCCTGCCAGTTTTTGCCCAGCGCGAGAAACCCCGTGCCGTCCGCCCCCAGCAGCCACTTGCGGCCATCCCCCGTCAGGGCCGCGAGACCCAGGTCGTCCACACTCAGCCGCCACGGCCCCAGACCCATCACGCCATCGGCAATCAGCGGCACGGCGGGGGAGCGGCGGGCCAGTTCACTGGCCAGTTCCTCTATGCGCACACGCTGGCCGGTGCGGAACACCACGAGACTTTGCACCATCAGCCGGGTGTCTGGCCCCACCTGGGCCAGCAGGCCCCCCGGCAACATCAGGCCCGTTGCGTCAGCCCGCAAAAACCGCACCGAAAAACCCCGCACCCGCGCCGCCGCCTGCCACGACAACAACGTGCCGGGATATTCCAGCTCCCCCACCAGCACTTCGTCACCCGGCCCCAAGGGCCAGCCCCAGGCCAGCAGACCCATGGCGGTGCTGGTGTTCTGCGTGAGGGCCACCTGCTGAGGGCTGACGCCCACAAAATTCGCCAGGGCGGCGCGGGTGTTTTCCACCCGGTCCACCCAGCGGTCATGCACGGCGTTCACCCCCTGGCTGGCCTGCTCCTGCAACATGGTCTGACCCAGTGTGAGAGCAGGCGCGGGCAGGGGCCCCCGCAGGTGCCAGGCAAAATAACCCGGCGCGAGGGCCGGGAAATCCGCCGCCCACTGCGAAGGCAAATCAGGTTCCATCCACCCATTATGGCCCGGATGATTACAATGCCGCCGTGCGTGTACACGAGGCTTATACCCGCATCGGTCTTTTTCCGGTGAACCCCGTTCCCCAGCCCGGCGCGGTGCTGCTACTCAGCGACCTGCACCTGAACCTGCAAAGCGACGGCAAGGTGATGGCCCTGGGGCATCTGATAGAAAAGGATTTTGCCCAGGCCGGTGAGGTGTATCTGCTGGGAGATCTTTCCGACAGCCTGCACCGCGAAACCGCCCGCCAGAAGCTGGAAAAAGCCGCCGCACCGTTTTTTGAGGCGTTGCGTTTTCACAGCCAGCGGGGCGCGGGGGTGCATTACATCCCCGGCAATCACGACGCGGTGTTCCGCACCGATCCGCCCCAGTGGCCCGCGCTGGCGGCCCACAATCACGCCGCCGACACCGTGGTGCGTTGCGCTGTTTTTGGCAAGACCCTGCGCCTGTCTCACGGCGACGAACACGATGCATTCGAGCAAAGCCCCGGCGGAAAAATTGCCCTGGACGTGGTGGACAAACTACCCTGGGTCTATGGCCTGCTGGACGAAGTGTATAAAGCCGAGCACCGCCTGTGGAAAACCCTGGCCCCCCTGAGCGGGGCGTTGCGGACCCTGAACGCCGCCGCCGCCGACGAGCTGGACTGGCGGGTGGAAATGGCCGAAGGCGCGCCCAGCTTTTTTGTGTCGTCGCTGCACCGGTGGGAGGACGCCGCCGAGCGCCTGTTGAGCGAGGAACCGGACGTGGACGTGGTGGCCATGGGCCACACCCACACCCCCCGGCTGGTGCATAAAACTGGCGGGGTTTATCTGAACACCGGCGACTGGTGCGAACACGCCGTGGTGAACTGGGTGCAGGAAGACGGCCTGTATCAGCAGGACCTTTCCAAAGACCCTGCGGCCCGGTTTCTGGCGTTTTTGTAAGAGCCTGTTTCTATTACACCATGTGGAACATGGTGTAATAGAAACAGGCTCTTGCGGGACATGGATGTCCCGCCCCAAAAGCCGAAGTGTTGAAAACACTGAGGTTTTTGCCCGCCAAGGAGGCTTTGCCTCCGCTGGCGGTAAGTTTATAAAGTCCAGGACGGACTTTATAAACAGGCTCAAAGTGAATCCGCCCCTTTCCCAGAGATTGGACTTGCCCCCTCCATCCGCTTATACTGCCCCCCCTTGCCGCCCGTGGGGCGCGAAAAAGGAGTCTGACATGGCAGCCAATCAGGTGATTCTTCTGGACGACGTGGACCATTTGGGCCGCGAAGGCGACGTGGTGAAAGTCGCGCCGGGTTACGCCCGCAACTTTCTGTTTCCCCGCCGCCTCGCCACACCCGCCACCCGTGGCGAACTGCGCCAGCTCGAAGAGCGCCGTCAGGTGCAGGCCCGCCGCGAAAAAAAGTTCGAGGCCGAAGCCCGCGCCTGGGCCGACAAAATCAGCGGTCAGGCCATGTCCTTTGAAATGCAGAGCGCGCAGGAGGGCCGCCTGTATGGCAGCGTCAGCCCCCGCATGATTGCCGAAAAACTCAAAGCCGCCACCGGCCTGGAAATCGACAAACGCATGGTGGACCTGGACAACCCGCTCAAAAAGCTGGGCGAGTTCGAGGTGCCCATCCGCCTCACCGAAAAGGTCAAGGCTGTGGTCAAGGTGTCCCTCACCGGCCCCGACGGCGCTGCGCCCAAGGCCGAAGAAGCAGCCGCCGAGGCATAATCGCCCCCCAGGCGTCACGCCTCGCCTGTTATCCTTCCTGAGCCATGAAGCCGCTCACACTGGCCCTGTTGCAGCACGCCTGCGCCGAAGACCCGGCGCTGAACCAACGCCACAGCGAGGCGCTCATTCGTCAGGCTGCCGCTGCGGGGGCCCAGGTCATCGTCACGCAGGAACTCTTTCTGAGCCGTTATTTTTGCCAGGGTCACCACGACGAACCTTTCGCTCTGGCCCAGACCATTCCTGGCCCCGCCACCGATCACCTGCAAAAACTGGCGGCGGAACTGGGCGTGGTGCTGGTGGCCAGCCTGTTTGAAAAACGCGCCGAGGGTCTCTATCACAACACGGCGGTGGTGGTGGACGCCGACGGCGCTTTGCTGGGCAAATACCGCAAACACCACATTCCCGAAGACCCCCATTTTCACGAGAAGTTCTATTTCACCCCCGGCGATGGCGGTTATCAGGTGTTTAACACGCGTTTTGCCAAGCTGGGTGTGCTCATCTGCTGGGATCAGTGGTATCCCGAAGCGGCCCGCCTCACCGCGCTCAAGGGGGCCGACGTGTTGCTTTACCCCACCGCCATCGGCTGGCTCAGCGCCGAGCGCGAGCAGTGGGGCGCGACGCAAAAAAACATGTGGCGCACGTCGCAGGTGGCCCACG
>CAYJOG010000116.1:3614-7732 GCA_964371695.1 uncultured bacterium | reverse complement strand
TCTCCCAACACCCGCACAAACAAAACCTCTCCCCGGCGGACCTGCGAAAAGCGATCCGTTTCGGTGGGTGCTTTGGCCTGAGCGACCCCCGCCAGCAGAGCAAAACCCATCAGCAAAACGAGGGTTTGGGCTTTGCGCAGAAGATTAAAGCAGCTCAACCACTTTAAGGAGAGTTTCCTTGAACTCCTCCAGGCCCTCGGCGGGCACCATGATCTGGTTTCTGCGCACACCACTTTTCTCGGTGATTTTAAGGTAACGGCCGTTGTCGTTCTCGCGGAAATCAAAATAAAACACCTTGCTGCGGGTTTTGACCGTGTGGGTGTAAAGATCGGTGTGATCGTCTTCGCGCTGTTCGTGGCGAACTTCGCGGTAAAGCGCGGTGTCGTTCGTGGAATCTTGCATGTCACTCTCCTTTTGACGAAGGGGGGTTCAAAAGGCGCTCAGGCCTTGGCCTGAGCAACGAGCGCGCCAAAGGCTTCGGGCGCGTGAATGGCCATTTCGCTGATCACCTTGCGGTTCAGCGCAATGCCCTTGGTCTTGAGCGCGCCCATAAAACGGCTGTAAGTGATGTCATGGGGCTTGAGCGCCGCGCTCACGCGAGCCACCCACAACGAGCGGAAGTTCCGCTTTTTCAGGCGGCGGCCCACATAGGCGTATTGCCCGGCGTGCATCACCGCATCTTTGGCCTGGCTGTGATGGCGGCTGCGGCTGCCGCGATACCCCTTGGCCAGTTTAAGAACTTTTTTGTGTTTCTGATGGGCCGCCACACCCCGTTTGACTCGCGCCATGTTGCCTCCTCTGTCACCCCTCCCGGCGAGGGGGGGAACGCTGAAAAATGACCGGATTGTTGGTCAGGCGGGGGAGTTTACCCCACCTGCATGATTTTTGCGATGCGTTTGTAGTCGGTGCTGTCCACCTGGGTCATGCCCGAAAGAGTGCGCTTGCGCTTGGTGGATTTTTTTTGCAACAGATGGTTGCGGTTGGCGCTGCGGCGCATGATCTTGCCGGTGGCAGTGATCTTGAAGCGCTTTTTGGCGCCGCTGTGTGTTTTACCTTTCCTGGGCATGACGGTTCCCTTTCTTGTCCCTGAAGTTCCTTAAGGGTCACGGATTGTGACGTGCTTTGAGGCCCGAATCAACCCGAGAGCACCAAAAATTGTTAAACCATTTTTTTACCCCTGGGCCGGTGTGGGGCTTGCGGCCTGGGGAGCCTCGACCTGGGCGGGGGCCTCTGGCGCAGCGGCCACAGCGGCAGCGGGCGCAGGCGAGGCGGCAGCGGGGGCGGGCGACGGAGCAGCCGGAGCGGCAGCCGCAGGCTTTGACACCGGTTTGGCCGGTTTTTTGGGGCCTTTGCGCGGCACCAGATAGGTGATGATGCTGCGGCCTTCACTTTTGGGGTCCCGTTCGGTCTGGGCAAAGTCGTCGCACATGGCGATCACCCGGTTGATCAGGGCAAAACCGACATCTTTATGCACGATTTCCCTGCCCCGGAAGTCCACCTGAATTTTGACCTTGTCGCCCTCTTTGATGAACTTCTCGATGCGCTTGGTTTTGGTCTGGATGTCGTTCTCATCGATTTTGCAACGAAACTTGACCTCTTTGAGCTGGCCCTTGCGCTGGCTCTTGGCGCTCATGCGGTCTTTTTTCTTTTGCTGGTACTGGAACTTGCCGTAGTCCATGACACGGCAAACCGGCGGATCGGCCTTGGCGGCCACTTCCACCAGATCCAGCTCTGCGGCCTTGGCCATTTCAAGGGCCTGGGCGATGGGCACCACGCCCACAAGTTCCCCGTTTTCGCCGATGAGCCTCACCATCGGCACGCGTATCTGGGTGTTTATTCGGGCCCGGGGCGTTACAACCGGCGCCGGGCGGCTACGTCCTTTGGCCAAACATTACTCCTCTATGGAAAAACTTCACTCCTCTGGTTTCCTTTCGGCCTGCGGTTTTCCCCTTTCGGGGTCCACTTACTTTACGAACCAGCCTTCACGCCGTCAAGAATCCACTGAATGACCGCCGGAAGGGGCAATCCCTTCTCTTCCTCGCCCTTCAGGTTCCTGATGCTGACGGTGCGGTTCTGTGCCTCTTCGCCCCCCACGATCAGCATCATGGGGGTCTTTTGCTGCTGGGCCAGACGAATCTGTTTGCCCAGTTTTTCGCCCTTGGGGCCTGCCACGGCCCGGATGCCCGCCTCTTTGAGCACCCCCAGCACCTCGGCTGCGTAGTCCGAAAACTTGTCGCTCACCGTGAGCACCCACACTTGGTCGGGGGCCAGCCACAGGGGAAACTGGCCGCCAAAGTGTTCAATCAGGATGCCAAAGAACCGCTCCAGGCTGCCCATGATGGCCCGGTGCACCATCACCACGGGGTGGCGCTGGTTGTCCTCATCCACATATTCCACCTTGAAGCGTTCGGGGTTGTTGAAGTCCACCTGAATGGTGCTGCACTGCCACATGCGTTTCAGGCTGTCGCGTATCTTGATGTCTATTTTGGGGCCATAAAACACGCCTTCACCGGGGTCCAGTTGCCATTTCAGGCCGCTTTTTTCCAGGGCTTCGCGCAGGGCCTGGGTGGCCACTTCCCACAGTTCGTCGCCCCCCACGCTCTTTTCGGGCCGGGTGCTGAGGTAAACCTCGTACTCGTCAAAACCAAATTTCTGGAAATAAGTCTGCACCAAAGCCAGCACGTCTTCGATTTCACCCGCCAGTTGCTGGGGGGTGCAAAAGATATGGGCATCGTCTTGTGTAAAGCCCCGCACGCGCATCAGGCCGTGCAGCACGCCCGATTTTTCATAGCGGTACACCGTGCCCAGCTCGGCATAACGCACCGGCAGGTCGCGGTAGCTGTGCAGGTGGCTGTTGAACACCAGAATGTGCCCCGGACAGTTCATGGGCTTGATCATCATCTGGGTGTTCTCCAGCTCCAGGGGGCTGAACATGTTTTCGCGGTAAAAATCCCAGTGGCCGCTGGTTTTCCACAGCTCCAGATTGGCCACGTGGGGGGTGTAGAGGAACTGATAACCCCGGTCCAGGTGCTCCTGACGCCAGAACGCCTCGATCTGGCTGCGGATGAAGGCTCCCTTGGGGTGCCAGAACACCAGACCCGCACCGAACTGTTCGTGGTGAATGCTGAACAGGTCCAGTTCCCGGCCCAGACGGCGGTGGTCGCGGCGTTTGGCCTCCTCCAGCCGGTGCAGGTGGTCGTCCAGTTCCTCTTTGGTCAAAAAGGCGGTGCCATACACCCGCTGCATCTGGGGGTTGCGTTCGTCGGCCCGCCAATAGGCCCCGCTCACGCTCAGCAGCTTGAATGCCTTCAGGGCCGAGGTGTTCTCCACGTGGGGGCCACGGCACAGGTCCCAGAACTCCCCCTGGTTATAAAAACTGACCTCTTCGCCCTCAATGCCCCGCAGCAGTTCCACCTTGAAGGGTTCGTGGCGTTCCTCCAGCTTGGCAAAGGCTTCTCCCCGGGGCAGCAGGTGGCGCTCCACGGGCAGTTTTTCCTTGACGATGCGGCGCATTTCTTCTTCGATGGCGGGCAGGTCTTCGTCGCTCACGTGTTTTTCGCAGCGGAAGTCGTAATAAAACCCGTCTTCAATCGTGGGGCCGGTGCCCAGTTCCACGGGGCCATACAGGCGCTTGAGGGCCTGGGCCAGAATGTGGCTGGCCGTGTGGCGCAACGCCTCGAGCTGGTCGTTTTCGTGACCTTCACGCACGTCAAAAAGGGAAACGTCTTCGGACATGGAAACCTCCGGTTACCGACAGGGGCCGGTCAGGGCCGCATACTTTACAACTTATATCCTGAAATCTTCTTGGATTCATGAGATCACCATGGCTGGCGCATATTTCGATTTGGAAAGGCAAGCATTGTCTGGCTGCCTCACGTTGTTTGGTTTTTTCTTTTCACATCGCCCTCACCCGCTTGATGACTGAACCTGGTTCAGTCATCAACCACCCTCTCCCATGCAAAGCACGGGAGAGGGCAAAGTCGGTGTTCTTTTCCTTCTCCCGTCCGCAGGATGGGAGAAGGTGGCCGAAGGCCGGATGAGGGCGTCAAAAAAAGGCAAAAATCAACCTTTTTCCTTATGTTTTACTGGATTCCCGCTTTCGCGGGAATGACGGGAGG
>CAYJOG010000116.1:0-3604 GCA_964371695.1 uncultured bacterium | reverse complement strand
GGCCAAGGTTTTGGTCAACAGGCACCCGCAATTGCGCCATGCGCAACATGGTGCAATTCAAAAATATGGGCCAGGTTTTTTATGAGAAAACATGACGGCACGGAAATTGCCCGTAAAATGGCCTGTGGAACAGGTCGAGAACAAATCTTCTATGCGCGAAGCCACCGCCAAAACGGGAATTCCCCTTCGCCATCAGTTGCGGGTGAAGATGTTTCTCATGCTGAGCGTGGTGATGGGCGTGGTGGCGGTGACCTATGCCCAACTGGACATCAACCGGCAGAAAAGGGCCGTGTTCGACCGCACCCACCGCACACTCTCCAACAACATGCGGGCCATGGAAACCGTGTTCCAGCACCGCATGGAGGATTTTTACAACCGCGTGGTCACCGAGGCCGACACCAACGCCATGCTTTTTGCCCCCGGTGACAACCGCTTCAAAGACGGCTCCGGCATTCCCTATCGTTACAAATATGTGTGGCTTCAAAAAATCATCTGCCCCCGTGAAGACCGCGTGGCGCTGTACAACCCCGGCATCTGCCGACAGGCCGAAGCCGGCGTCAAAACCAGCGCCGTGGCCGCCATGCCCAGCCTGATTCGCGACCTGCTTTTTCTGGACAGCCAGAAACACATCGTGGCCACCACCCGCAAACGGCGTCAGAACGACCTTTACGTCTACCTGAAAAATGAAGATCAGGTGGCCCACATGGATTTCCTTTCCATCACCACCCGCGCCCTGGACACGGACATCCGCGAAGTGGAAGAAGAAATCAATCTCGAAAAGGACTATTGGCTCAAAAAAGGCTTTGCAGTAGACAAGCTTCCGCCCCAGGCCCAGGAAACGATTGATTCGCTGGCCTCGGTGCGCCGCGGGCTGGTGGCCCGGCGCAAAAATGTCCTGCCGCTGATTCCCAAGGAAAAAGCCATGGCCCGCCTTATCTGGCAGCTCATCCGCGAGCCGGGGCAACTGCCCCAGACGAGCGGCCTGTTCATGGACCCCACCTTTGGGGGTTACACCGTGATGGTGGCCGAAAAAACCATCACCGACATGGACGAAATCACGGGTTATCTCGTGGGCCTGCTGAACCTCGACGCCCTGCGTTATTACCTCAAGCGCCAGTCCACCCTGGCTGAAACCGCCCTGGTGGCTTATCCCGGCGAGGGTCGGACCGCACACCTGCTGTTCAACAGCAACCAGAACACCCCCGACGCGGCCCTGATGCAGCGGGGCGAAAAACAGCTCTCCGGCCTGCGGGAAACCCTCACCCCCGCTGCCAGCGGCGCGCTGTTGCTGCGCCGCCCCGTGGAGCTGGGCAGCGGCCTGTCACACCTGAGGTTTGACCTCATCAGCTACGAACCCTCGGCCAAGGCCCACGGCGAAATCCTGGCCTACAGCCTGCGGGTGGGTTTTTACGCCTTCTTTTTGTGGCTGGGCACGGCGCTTTTGGCCTGGGTGGTGGCGGGGCGCTTCAGCCGCCACCTCACGCAGATTTCCGGTCTGGCCCACGACATCGCCGTGGGACGCCAGGACACCACCGTGCCCCTGCTGCCCGGCCAGGACGAAATCAGCCGCCTGTTCCGGTCCATTCACGACATGAAAATCCAGCTCGAAGAACGTCAGGCCGCCGAACTGAAAGCCAAGCGCGAGGCCGAACAGGCCCGCGACCTGCTCAAGGATGAGCACTATGCCATGGTGGAGGTGCAGCGCAGCATGTTGCCCCCCGAAGTGCAGCGTTTCGGCACCTATGAAATCGCCCGCTACCTCGAAGAAACCGCCGGAAAAGCAGGCCGCGAGGCCTTTGCGGCGGACCTCATCGGCACTTACCTCACCAAAGACAACCGCATTGCCGTGGGCGTGGGCGACATCAGCGGCAGCGGCGGCCGGGCGGGTCTGGCCATGGCCT
Source organism: uncultured bacterium (assembly GCA_964371695.1). Classification (GTDB taxonomy): domain Bacteria; phylum CAYJOG01; class CAYJOG01; order CAYJOG01; family CAYJOG01; genus CAYJOG01. The sequence goes on along the minus strand of CAYJOG010000116.1, from coordinate 1,703 downwards.
GGCTGCACGGATTCACCGCCGAGGAACTGCTGCGCAGCGACGGCAGCGGCCCGGCGCAGATCATGCACCGACTGAACCTGCGCCTGCTGGACACCATCGGCAAGGTGGGGCTGTATGGCACACTGCTGCTGGGCGTGTTCCAGGCCGATGGTTCCTCGCTCAGATACAGCACTGCCGGCCACCCGCCGCCCCTGATTTACAACCACAAATCAGGCAGATGGCGTGAGGCCGAGGGCACCGGCAGCCCCCTGGGACTGGTGGAGGACGTGAGCTTTGGGGATTACCTCATCAAGCTCAGCGGCGGCGACATCGTGGTGTTTTTCACCGACGGCCTTTTTGAGTCCGAAAACACCCTGGGAGAACGGCTGGAAGTGGAACACATCGTGGCGTTGCTCAACAACGCCAAACCCGCCACCGCCGAAGAAACCATGCGGCTGGTATCGTCGCATTTCAAGGCGTTTCTGGACGGCAAAAGTGTGTCCGACGACGTGGCCCTGGTGGCCGTGTGCCGTGAAGACCCCGAAGAAATGTTCCGCATGCTGGACAAGGAACAGGAGAAATCTTTTCAGAGCCGGTTTATAGGCGGATGAAGATGCGTTTATAAACCGGATCGGCAGGCCACGGAGGGCCTGCTCCGAAAACCGGAGCTTTGAAAAAGCACAGGTTTTCGCCACGCCGAAGGGGCTTTGCCCCTGAAAGCGTTGGGTTTACAAAGTTCACGACGGACTTTGTAAACAGATTTTCAGGACCACCGGCGGCAAACGTCCTGATTTCCTGGCGGCGTGAATACAATGGTCCGATGACTTCACTGGCTCACCGCATCGCACTGGTCACCGGCGCAAACCGGGGCATCGGCCTGGAGGTGTGCCGCCAGTTGGCGAAAAAAGGCGACACCGTGCTGTTGGGGGCCAGAGACATGGCCAGGGCTACGTCGGCGGCGGACAACCTGAAGGCAGAGGGCGTGGATGTGCGGCCCGTGGCGCTGGACGTCACCAGCCCAGGCAGCATCGCGGCCCTCAAGGCGCTGGTGGAAAAAGAGTTTGGCCGCCTGGACGTATTGGTGAACAACGCAGGCATTCAGCGCGAGGCCCCCGGCAGTTGGAACGTGGCCGATGCCTCGGTTTTTAACCTGTCGCCCGAAAACCTGCACGCCACCCTGGCCACCAATCTGGAAGGCCCTTTGGCCCTGTGTCAGGCGTTCATTCCGCTGATGCAGAAAAACGGTTATGGCCGCGTGGTGAACGTGTCCAGCGGCATGGGGCAGCTCAGCGACATGGGGGGTGGCTGGGGAGCCTATCGCCTGAGCAAGGTGGCGCTGAACGGCCTCACCCGCATGATGGCCGCCGAACTGGGGCAAACGGACGTGAAGATCAACAGCGTGTGCCCCGGCTGGGTGCGCACCGACATGGGGGGCCCCAACGCCACCCGCGAGGTGCAGCAGGGGGCCGCCAGCGTGGTGTGGGCCGCCACACTGCCCGGCGACGGCCCCACCGGCGGTTTTTTCCGCGACGGCCAGCCTTTGCCGTGGTAGAAGGAAGGCGAAAGCTGGAAGGTGGAGGTTGGTGGTTGGAGGTTGGTGGTTGGTGGTTGGAAGTTGGAAAAAGAAACAAACCACGCCACTCCGCCGTGAATTCCCCGAAAACGGGGATACACGAAAATATATGCAAAACCAAATTTTGTTTTGGTTTTGGGGGGGGGGGGGG